>JAFZOC010000002.1 GCA_017550765.1 Oscillospiraceae bacterium | reverse complement strand
CGGCAGCGCCGCGTCGACCGGCGAGACGGAAAGCGTCCTGATCGGCGGCGAGACCTGGAACAACGCCTTCGGAGACGCCGTCGACCTGGCGGCGGTGATGAACAGCGCCCGCGCGAAGACCTTCGTGGACATCGCGGATTTCAAAGCGGCCGCGGCGCAGCTGACGCAGCTGGTCTCCACCGCCGGCAGACGCTACCCGGTGAAGAAGGTCCTGAGCCGGGAGGGCGGCGAGTCCCTGGTGCTGCTCTGCTCCGACCCCAACGGCAGGGACGTGGTGGCAAAGGTCTACTTCCGCCCAGTGGAGGGCGAGGGCTCGTCCATCGAAGCGCGCTGCCAGGTGCTGAGCTATATGGCGACGCCTGAGGGCAAACGCTACACCCTGGCGGTCAGCGACGTGGGGACGGTGGAACTGAACGCCGGCAAGTACTATTTCGAGATCATGCCCTTCTGCCCGGGCGGCGACCTGACCGACTACAAGAGCTTCTCGTTCCAGGCGCTGGAGTCGCTGATCCAGTATCTCAACGAGGCGCTGCACAGCATGCACAGCGCGGGGATCCTCCACCGCGACCTGAAGCCGGCGAACCTGTACCGACTGGAGGACAGGATCGTGCTGGGCGACTTCGGCGTGGCCAAGATGGCCGGCCGCGGCGCCACGACCATCACGGTGGGCACGGACGGCTTCCGCCCGCCGGAGTCCCTCCTGGCGCTGAGCGCCGGCGACGCGGCCTTCATCTTCGACGAGTCCGGCGACTACTACTCCCTGGGCGTGACGCTGGGCTGCCTGTTCGAAGGCCGCTTCGTATACGAGGGCCTGAGCGCGGCGGAGATCACCGTCGCCGTGCGCAATGAGCGACTGCCTCTGCGGCGCCAGGATCCCCGGCGGGAAGAGCTGGAGAACCTGCTGAAGGGCCTGTGCCGCTACGACCCGCGTTACCGCTTCACCTATGAGGACGTGAAGCGCTGGCTGGTGGACCACAATTACACCGGCGGCGTGATCGGCGACGAGTGGCCCAAGGCCATGCGCGTCTTCAAGCAGGAGATCCGGGACGAGAGGAGCCTGTTCTTCGAGATCACGAAGGACCGGGAGCACTGGGAAGAGGGCAAGGAGCTCCTGTACGGGAAGCACTTCGAGAACTTCTTCAAATCCTTCCGGACGGACCTGTCCCGCGCTGCACAGAAAGCCGACGACGAGTGGCGCATGCGGGACAGGGACAAGGGCCTCGCGATATTCCTGAAGACCCTGTACGCGCCGGGCCCGCTGGTCTGGAACGGCGCGACATACAAGAGCCTGGCGGAGCTGGCCGGCGCGATGCTGAGCACTGCGTCGCCCAGGACCATGAGCGAGATCCTGCAGAAGCGCCTGGTGAGCCACTGGCTGCGGGAGACCGAGGGCATCCAGGCGGACAGAGGCACCGTGGCTCTGGTCGACGAGATCGAGTCGGTGGCGACGGACTACCCGGAACTGAGCTGCTTCTGGTTCGGCAACAGTTTCTCCGGCAGGCGTTCCGTGCGCATCTGCGGACGGGAGGCCAAGGACATGAAAGGCCTCCTGCACGTCATGTTCTCTGAGCCGGCGCCGTTCTACACAAAGGACGGCTGGGCCCAGCTGACCGACAGGAAGCAGGGCGGGCGCCTCTACGGCTTCCTCTACAGCCTGGGCTATCGGCAGCTGGCGGACGAGACTTTCCGGGAGGCGGACGGCTGTGACGAGTTCAACAAGCTCTGTCTCCTCCTGGTGATGATGGACAGCATCGCCGTCCGAGAGAAGGCGGATCCTGCGGTCCTGCGCGGCTTCTTCCGGGAGAGCGGCCCCATGGGCATCGCCACCTGTACCAAGCGCCTGGCAGAGATGCCGAACAGCGCGGTCTATCTGGGCCTGGATCCCGAGGGCAAGAAGCTCCTGGCGAAGGTCCGGGACTTCCGCCTGCCCGAGAACGGGCCCCTGGACCGGCAGTATCGGGAGCTCATCCCCCTGTTGGAGCAAGTGGACAAGATGCACGAGAAGCTGATCGACGATCCCTTCTGCATCTCCAGCGGGGTCTTCGAGCCCCGCGGCATCCTGTGCAAGGATCTGTCCGGCTGTTTCGCGTTCCAGATCTTCGACCGTCTCGCGCCGCTGGGCTTCCAGAGCGTGATCGGGGCATGAGAAGGAGGTACGGCATATGAGCAAAGAGATCAAGATCACGCTCCGGGACATGATGGAGGAGGCGTCAAACGAGTTCGACCGCGCCACCAACGGGATGCAGGAGGTCCTCAAGAAGCTGGAGATCCGTGTCGGCGGCCGTGACCGCAGCGCGCTCGTGGGATCTGTGGCAGGCGCGATCTGCTGGGCGGTGGCCTTCCTGGTCATCTTCCTGTTCGCGCGCCCCTATCTGGACCTGCGCCTCGGCCTCATCGCCCTCTGCTTCGCAGAGGCCCTGGCGATCGCCCTGCTGGTGGACGCCATCGTGAAACTGGGCTTTTTCGGCAAGCTCCTGGGCTACCGCAGCGAGATCGAGCGTCTGGAGAGCCAGGTGGACCATGCCCGTACCGCGCTGGCCGCGGACCTCTCGGAATTCGAGGGCCAGCGGGCGAAGGGCTGGAGCATGCCGCTGCGGCCCGGCCAGTCCGTGCTGGTCAGATCCCGGGAGATCGAGGAAGAGGTCAAGAGCATCGAGGACCTGTCCACAGGGTTCCTCAAAGGCCTCAAGAACGTGTTCTACTACCTGGCCGCGCTGGGGATCGCCGGCGTAGGCGGCTTTGCGCTCTTCGACCTGGCGGACCGCCTCGTCGACGTGAGCTACGGCTGGTACGTGGCGGCGCTGGCCGTGGCCTGCATCGCGGAGATCATCGCGGCCAAATGGGTCTGGGGAAAGACCAAGTGCGAGGTCAACAATGTCACCGTGTTCGTGACGCTGCTGGGACCGGTGCTGTTCGCCGCGGTGATCGCCGCGGTGGCGCTGGCCCTCCTGGCCCTGGGCGTCATCATCGCGATCGCCGTCATCGGCGTCGTGTTCAGTATGAGCAGCGGAGGCTGAGGTGAAAGAGAACTGGAAGCGGGCGGGGGAGATCGCGCTGGTCCTGGCGGTGATCGCGCTCTCGGTCTTCATCTTCCTGGAGCGGGACGAGCTGTCCCGGATCGGGAACGTGGGCTATCTGGGGCTCTTCGCCCTGTGTTTCCTGTGCAACGCCACCGTGTTCGTCCCCGCGCCGAGCCTGATGATCGCGGCCAGCTGCGCCTTGATCCTGGACCCGCTGCTGGTATCGCTGGTGGGGGCTCTGGGGACGAGCTGCGGAGAGCTGGTGGGCTATGCCTGCGGGAACGCCGGCAAGGAGCTCTCGCCGCGTTTCCGGGACCTGCTGGCGCGCCTGTCGGAGAAGGTCCACAGGGAGGCCCTGTGGGTGTTCCTGCTGGCGCTGCTGCCTCTGCCGCTCTTCGATGTGGCGGGGATCTGGTCCGGCGGGACGCGCATGCCCCTGGCAAGATTTTTCGGCGCCTGTTTTCTGGGGAAACTGATCAAGATGCTGATCTATACGGAGGCCTTTCGGGCGATCCCGTTCCCCCAGATCGGCCTGTAGAAGGAGTAGTTCGAGATGGCAGGAAAAACGATGACTGCGGAACGGATCCGGGAAGCCTGGTCCCGGGCTTCGGGAGGCTGGCGCTGCGAAGCGGCGGAGGCCTTCCATCGGGAGTTCGTGCTCACGATGGAGGAGACCGCCGAGGCTTTCGACAGGGACTGCGCCCAGGTCACCCAGGGCGCCGCGGCGCTGCGCGAGAAGCTCGAGAACTTCGCGCGCAGCCTGGATACATAGCCGGAGGGGCCATATGAAAGAGATCAGAGCCTTATATGCGGAAGCGGCACGTTTCCGCGAGAGAAGAGCAGCCCTGGCGCGGGAGCTGGTGCAGGTGGACGAGCGCCATGCCCAGCGCATGCGGGAGAAGGACCAGAGCTACCAGAGCGAGATCCAGACGCTGGAACAGGAGAAAGCGGCCAACGAAGCCCGCGCCCGCACCCGGGCCGAGCGGGAGATCCAGGCCTATTCCGCCAAGAAGAACAGCCTTGCGGGCTACCTGACGGCGGTGGAGAGATGGTGCGCCACGACCTTCAGCAACTATGTGCCGCAGCCGGAGCGCGTGGATGAGGCAGAGCTCAACGATCTTCTGGCGAAGCTGGAAGAGGGGGGCTTCCTGGCCTGGATCAAGCGCACCTTCCGCCTGGGGGGCTACGCCTCCCGGGCGGAGATGGCGCGGGAGCTCTTCGAGAAGATCCAGGATGCCACCGCCTACTGTCAGGAGCGGATCGACGAGTGCCAGATGCGCTATGTGCACGAGACCCAGGAGCAGGCCACCGTCACGCGCCGCAAGCGCAGGGCCGCCGAAGAGAAGTACGCCCAGACCAGGCAGGAACTGACGCAGCAGCGGGACAGGGAGCGCAAGGCCGCCCAGGAGTCGATCGAGCGCTTCGACAACGCCGCCGAGCTCGCGCAGATGCACGAGAGCATCCGGAAGCGCTACGCGGAGGGCGAGCAAGCCTGCGGCGCCTGGGGCAGTTTCCAGGCGCCCTCCGCCATGCCGGAGAGAGTGATGCTCTGCAACGCCGGGATCGTCCTGCCGGACAGGACCGGCACGGACACGGAACTGCAGCTGCCGCTCTGGCTGGACCTGTACGCGAGCAACATCATCGTGATCACGGGGCCCAACGGCCCGTCCGGCGGCCCGGACTGCACGGAAAAGCTCCTCGTGCGAAAGATCCTGGCCCGGCTGCTGAAGACCGTACCGCCGGAGGACATCGCCTTTTCGGTCTTCGACGCGCTCTACAAGGGCTCCAGCCTGGAGCGCCTGATCGACGTGACCAACGTGGGCACCACGGATCTGAGCTTCGACCTCTTCACGTCCAAGGACGGCAGCGAGGGCGGCGTCACCTGCGCCGAACGTCGCAAGTATCTGCGCGGCCGCCCCGCGGAGATCAACAGGTACATGGCCGGCCATACCACGTCCCTGTTCGAGTTCAACCGGGAGCGCGGCGGCTCGGACTTCCCCTTCACCTGGATCGTGGACTTCGACTTCCCCGAGAAGATCGACGACCGCTTCGCCGAGGATCTGAAGGAACTGCTGGTGAACGCGGACGCGGCTGGCTATTCGTTCATCTTCGTGGCCGGGCCCAAGGGCCTGGAGCACCTGCGCAGCGTCGTCCGGCAATATAGCAAGCGGCCTTTGATCCACCTGGACTGCAGCAGGGGCCTGTGCGTCCTGGACGACCTGAGCGTGCGCTTCACGGAGAAGGGCGCGCCGGATACAGACCAGATCTACAACTTCATGACCGCCCTGAAGGACCACTATGTGAAGGGCGCGGCCATCAGCAACCGGATCGACGACGTGTTCGAGAAGCACGGTGTGGAGCGGCGGGAGGCGGCCAAGAAGCTGACCGTTCCCATGGCCATCGACAGCCGGGGCAGGCTCGTCGATCTGATGCTGGGCGGCGAGGGGAGCGTCCACGGCTTCGTCTCCGGCAGCACCAACAGCGGTAAATCCACCCTCCTGCACAGCGTCATCCTCAGCGCCTGTCTGCACTACAGTCCCGAGGACCTGGAGATCTGGCTGGTGGACTACAAGCAGACGGAGCTGATCCTCTATCGAAAGGACCGACCGCCCCATGTGAAGCTGATCGGCCTGAGCAAGACGCCGGACTTCACCTTCAGTCTGCTGGATAAGATCGAGAAGGAGGCGGCGCGGCGCACCGAGCTGATGAACTTCTTCGGGGAGCAGAACATGGAGGGCTACTGGAGCCACAAGGGCGAGCCGGGCTATGTCCACTTCCCGCGGCTGTTCCTGATCGTGGACGAGTTCCACGAGATGAGCCAGTTCGTCGCTTCCGAGACCACATACAAGGACAAGCTGGAGAACATCCTGCGCGAGTACCGCGCCCAGGGCATCACCTGTCTGCTGGCGGACCAGACCTTCAGCTCCGGGCTCAGCGGTCTCACGCCTGCCGCCAAGAACCAGATCGGCCTGCGCATCGCCATGCGCAACGAGACCTCGCCCCAGGAGATCCGGGACACCCTGGAGGTGGACCGGGCGCTGTATTCCGACAGCATGCAGCGCGCGATCTCCCTGATGAGCCAGGGCGACTTCATCATGAAGGTCTACGTCCGGGACGCCGCGGGGAAGATCACCGATATCCGGCTGGAGAAGTTCAAAGCCCTCTGGACCATGAAGACCGACATCCGCCCGGTGGCGGCGGCGCTGCGGACCATCTGGCCCGAATACGTCAACGACAAGGACCTGATCTACGTGAACACCAACGAGCAGGCGCCCTGGTCCGACGAGGAGCCGGAGGCCCTGGACCGGATGGTGCCGATCCGCTATCCGGATCTGCGCCTCTATCTGGGCCGCTCGGCGACCCTGCAGCCCTGCTTCGGGCTGGATATGGGCCGCCAGCCCAATGAGAACCTGAGCATCGTCGGCGGCACGGCCTACCAGCGCTGGGAGCTGATCGCCGCCATCATGCGCAGCTGCGCCTACAAGGGCTACAAGCTGCTGGTGTTCATGGCGGAGTGGTCCGACCTGTACTCGGACCACGGCGCCGAGATCCGGGAGCTCTGCGCCACGGTCCCCGGGGCCAGGCTCATGGAGAGCGCCGCGGAGTGGTGCGCCGAGCTGACGCGACTGGAGACCGTCGTGGATGAGCGGCGGAAAGACGAAGACATCATCTGTATCTTCATCGGCCTGGATGTGGCGGACATGGAGATGTCCCGCCTGCCGGACCGTGAGGGCGGACGGATAGGCGCCGGCTCGTTCCGCAGTTCCTTCTCCTCCTCCCCGCGCCCGAGCGCGCCCCGCGCCCCGGCGAAGCCCGGCGCCGGCTCTGCCGCATCCCTGATGTCGGCACAGATGCTGGCGGCGATCGGGGCCGTCCCGGCGGACGATGAGGCCGAGCGGTTCATCGCCAGCGGCAGGATGTCTGCCGCCCCGGAGCAGCCCCCGGAGCCGGAACGCCCGGAGGAGTTCAACGCCATGCCGATCCTGGACAAGCTCTTCTCCCAGGGCTCCCGCTGCGGCATCCGCTGTATCGCGGAGGTCAGCGTGTACCGGCAGTTCTCGAAGATCCTGAAGATCCGGGAGATGTGCAAACACAAAGTCGCCTTCAGCATGAGCGCGGACGACTGCCTCATGTATCTCGGCAACAGCAATTTCCAGAAGAGCATCGGCCAGTTCGCCGTCTACAGCGACGGCGGGAAAGAGATCAAGAAGCTCCTGCCATATCGGCTGGTGCGTGAAAAAGACAGGGAGGGAACGAGATGAACGTAGATCCTGAATTGATGCAGCAGTATGCGGACTATATGGAGGAATGCTCCGGTCGGATCCAGCGGCTCTGCACAGAGGTCGAAAACTGTGTCTCCATGGCCAGCCAGTGCATGGACTCTGTGGGCGGACTGGCCGCGTCCAAGCGCTTGCTGCAGAGCATGGAGACGATCCGGGCCAACATCGCATGGGCGGAGGACGCCTGCAAACGCTTGGTCCTGTCGAAGAAACACGTGATCGATGCCCAGAATACCATGGGCGGGAGGTGAGCAGATGGAATTCGTCGTGAACGAGAGCGGAGTCGAGAACCTGATCAACGAGATGGACACCAGACTGCGTGAGATCCAGACACTGATCTCAGATATCCAGTCCCACAGCAGCCTGCTGCGATCTGCGCTGGGGGAGGACGCCGGTAAGATCGAGAAGACCGTCCGTCAGATCGAGAGCGAGCTCCAGTCCGCCCACGGAGACATGCGGACGATCACTGCCGCGATGCGGGAATACATCGCGCGGGTGAAACAGGCCAGGATCAGCCTGGACTAAACGATGCAGATCGTCTATGACAGAGGCGCCGTCGTACAGCTGATGGAGGACATGGGCGCTGTGGGAGAGGAGTTCCGCCGCGGGGCCGACGAGGCGTCCGGCGACGTCAGCAGCTGCAAGCAGAGCTATTCCCGCATCCACGGGGAGATGGAACAGCGCCTCCGGAAAGCGCAGAACGACTACTATGAGGCCGAGAGCGAGCTGCGCACGGCCCAGGCCGAGCTCCGAGAGGCGGAGCGCGCCCAGCAGGAGGAACAGGCGCAGCAGCAGAACGGCGGCGGGGGCGGCGGCGGAGCCGGCGCCCGTGTGGCGGCGGCCCAGCGGAAAGTCGCCGCGGCGGAGGCGGCGTTGGAGAAGGCCCAAGCGTCCCTTCAGGTCATACAGACCAAGATGAACGAGCTGACGTCGCTCTGGCAGGAGCAGGGCGTCCCTCTGGAGAGCGCCCTGGGGCAGATCGAGGATGGGATGGAGACCTATAGCCAGCTCGTATCCGAGGGCGACAGCGCCCTGGGCGAGTATATGGACTACATGGCCCAGGCCCAGAACGATCTGACAGAGGCCGGAGGGGTCGGCGGCGCGAGCAGAGGCGGCGCGAGCGGCGGCAGCACAGGAGGGAGCGCGAGCGGCAACGGTGCGGGCAGAGGCGGAAAAAGCGGCGGCGCGAGCGGCGGTACGGCAGGCGGCGCATCAGGCGGCGCAGGCGGTGCATCCGGATCCGCGTCCGGCGGCGGGACGTCCGGCACTGTATCCGGTGGCTCATCCGGCGGTGCGTCTGGCGGCGGCGCGAGCGGCGGTACGGCAGGCGGCGCATCAGGCGGTGCAGGCGGTACATCCGGATCCGCGTCCGGCGGCGGGACGTCTGGCACTGTATCCGGTGGCTCATCCGGCGGTGCGTCTAGCGGCGGCGCGAGGGGCGGCTCGAGCGGCGCGTCCGGGGCTCCGTCCGATGGCGGACGCTTCACGGGCTGGTGCCCGAAAAACAGCATGTCCGCCGTCCACCGGGGCAGCAACGGCGACAAACAGTTCACCATGTCCATCGGCGGGCAGGAGAAGGGATACGCCTGCAGCAAGGCGGGCGCGGCCAGCGCCTACCGCGACGCGGTGAGGTCCGGCGATCAGGACGCCATGGCGCGCGCCAGTGCGCTCTTCGAGGTGGAGACCTTGCGGGAAGACCTGGAACTGGGCGGAGGAGACAGCGCTTTTACCCAGATGGGAGGCTATCACGGCGATGTTCGCACCCAGGACCCCAGCGGGTATGAGTCCCATCATATCCCGTCCCGTTCCGTGCAGGAACGGAACGCGGACCGTCTTCCCACCATCGCCATCACCCAGGACGACCACAAGCTGACCTCCAGCTACGCCGGACGTCAGCGCCATGTCTACGAGCCGCTGTTCCCCGGCGGCCCGCCCAGCGTCAGCTACAAGGAGAATGTGGCGCGGAAAGTGGACGAGGGCGGCACGGGCTATGTGGAAGCCATCCGCGACGAGATCTACGACCTGCGCATCGCCACCGGCGATCGCTATGACGGCGGCATCTCCGCATTCCTGGACGCGGTGGTGGATATGATCGCCAGTTGGGGCATCCCCGGTCGGAGCTGACCGGCTGCGATAACAGAGATACCGGCATCCTGCCGCACACAGCGCGGCAGGATGCCGGTATCTTTGACATTTCGGAAAAATGAGCGGGGCGATCGCGGCCGACAGGGGAGACCTGTCGGCCCGGGCCGGACCTGCGGATCCGGCGGTGAGGGCGCCGACAGGGCTCGTCGAAGCCGCCGCCCCGCACATTGCAGCGCCTGAGGCGGTCCACGCCCATCCGAAGCCCTTTGAAGAGCCCGTATCGCTGGATGGCCAGGACCATGTACTGGGAGCAGGAGGGTTCGAAACGGCACTTGTTCCGCAGACTGTCCGGGGCGTAGCGCTGATAGACGCGGATGGCGCAGAGCAGGATCCGCTTGGCATCCAGCAGCAGGCACAGGAGCCCCACGCCCAGAGCCAGGGGCAGAGCCAGAGGCCGGACGGGGCCGATCGCGCGCAGCAGCAGATATGCGCCCGCCGGGACCGCCGCCAACAGCAGCGCTCCGAGCGCGATCCGGAGCCAGGAGACGCTGGGCCGGATCAGAACGCGGGCGTAGGAACGGCTCCTGGGATCGGCGGGGTCCTCGAAAAGGGCAGCGCCCAGGCTCTGCAGATCCGGGAGCTGCGACTCGTCAAATTCGATCTCTCTCATAGGACTGCCTCAAATCGGGACTCACACAGGGGGAGACTTCGTAACGAAAAAGCGTTCTTTCGCTCAGAACTCCTTTTCGAAGATCAGCATGTAGTAGTTCGTGGGGATGGGGGCCTGCATGCAGCCGGGCTTCTCGGTCACGGTGATGGTCTCCATGGAGTGGTAGGTCCAGCCGTCGGTGGCGTTCTGATTGATGATCTGCGCGAAGGTGTTGAAAGCGGCCTGGGTATCGCCGCGGTCGACGTTGATGCTCTTGGGGCCGGCAACGGCCTTGTATCTTTTCATCTCGTATCCTCCTTTTCTCCCGATGTGTGAGTCCCTGTCCGATCTTTACGACAGCAGCGCTCGGCCGCCATCTTTTTCCATTATAGGACGATATATGGCGAAACGCAAGCAGTTTTTCGTAAGGTCGACCGATAGCGACGCTTGCGCCCGGTCTGGAGAGATGGTATGATGGGGAAAAAGGATCGGAAGGAGGAGGGAAATGAAGTTCATCCATCTGGCGGACCTCCATCTGGGCAAGTCCATACACGGCATCTCCCTGATCGACAGCGGGGACCAGCCGGTCTGGGTGGAGCAGTTCCTGGAACTGGCGGAACGCCTGCAGCCCGACGCGGTGCTGATCGCGGGGGACGTATACGACCGCAGCGCCCCCTCGGGGGAGGCGGTGCAGCTGCTGGACCGGCTGCTGACCCGCCTGGCGGAGCTGGAGATCGCGGTGCTGATGGTCGCGGGCAACCACGACTCCGGGCAGCGCCTGTCCTTCGCCGGGAGCCTGCTGGCCCGGGAGAAGGTCCATATCGGCGGCATCCTGCCCCCGAACGGCCGCTTGGAGCGGGTGGTCCTGGAGGACGAGCACGGCCCGGTGTCCTTCTGGCTGATGCCCTATGTGTTCCCGGCCTTGGCGGCGAAGGCCCTGGGGGACGGGGATATCCGGGACTATGACACGGCGGTGCGCAGGCTCCTGGCTGCCCAGGAGCTGCCTGCGGGGGAGCGGAAAGTGCTGCTGGCCCATCAGAACGTGACATACTGCGGCGAGGAGGCCCCTCGCGGCGGCTCGGAGTCTATGGTGGGCGGCCTGGGCCAGGTGGACTGGCACGCCTTCGACGCCTTCGACTATGTGGCCCTGGGCCACATCCACGCGGCCAATGCCGTGGGCAGGGAGAGCCTGCGCTTCGCCGGGTCCCCCCTGTGCTATCACTTCAACGAGACACGCCAGCCGCCCAAAGGTCCGGTGCTGGTGGAACTGGGCGCGCCCGGCGAGACGCCCAAGATCCAGATGCTCCACATCCCGCCGCTGCACCCCATGCGGGAACTGCGGGGGAGCTACGAGCAGCTGCGGGCCCAGGAGCTGGCTGCGCCCCGCCGGGGCGAGTAGCTGCGTGTGGTGCTCACAGACCAGAGCCTGAGCCCCGAGATCGCGGCTTTCTTCCGGGAGCTGGCCCAGGCCAGGGACAGCCTGGTGCTGGAGATGGTCTCCGAGCACCGGCCTTTCGCAGGCGCGACGGCCGGCGCCTCTGCCGCGGCGGTGGAGGAAAAGAGCGTAGAGGAGCTCTTCGCCGATCTCTACACCGAGCGCTGCGGGGGAGATGAGCCCTCGGATGACGACCTGGAGCTGCTGCGTTTCCTGGGCGAGAGCCTGAGACATTCGCAGGCCACGGGAAAGCCCGACCGCGAGCTCGTGGACGCCCTGCTGGATCTGGCGCTGGGACAGGAGGGACAGAGATGAGACCGATATGGCTGGAGATGACTGCTTTCGGCTCCTACGCCGAAAAGACCCGCGTGCCTTTCGATGAACTGCGCAGCGGCCTCTATCTGGTGACGGGCGACACCGGCGCCGGCAAGACTACGATCTTCGACGCCATCGCCTTCGCCCTGTTCGGCGAGGCCAGCGGCTCGGTGCGCACGGCGGATATGATGCACTGCGACCTGGTGGACAAGTCCGTGGATACGGTGGTGACCCTGTGCTTTGCCCAGAACGGGCGGGAGCATGTGGTCACGCGGACGATCCACTTCCCAAAGAGACGCGGCGAGAGCGGCTACGGAGACAGACAGGTGAACGCCAGACTGCAGGAGCCCGACCGGGATCCGATCGAAGGCGCGGAGCGGGTGAGCCGCAGGGTGGAGGCGATCCTGGGGCTGAACGCCGGGCAGTTCCGCAAGATCGTGATGCTGGCCCAGGGGGAGTTCAGGGTCTTCCTCTCCGCGGAGAGCGACAAGAAAGCCGAGATCCTGGGCAAGCTCTTCGACAATACCCTGTATGTGCGCTATCAGGAGGCTCTGGCTGCTGCCCGTGACGAGCTGCAGCGGCGCCGCGTCGCCCAGCGCGAGGAGCTCGGCATGCTGCTGAAGAGCTCCCTGCGTCTGCCGGAGAGCATGGACGAGGAGACGAGACTGCGTTTCCTGCCGGACGCGCCGGAGCTGCTGCGGGATCTGGACGGACTGGCAGAGGACCTGGCGACGTCCCTGGCGGAGACCGCCCGGCAGCGGGACGACGCCGGCGCGCGGATGAGCGAGCTGGACGCCCGCAAAGGCGCAGCCGAGGCCGTGAACGCCCAGCTGGATGCCCTGGCTGCAGCCAAGATGCATCTTGAGGCACTGGACGGGCAGGCACAGAGCGTGCAGGACCGTCGGGAGCGTCTGGAGCGGGCGGACGCCGCTTTCCAGATCGCGATGCCCCGCGTGGACGCCTTCCGCCGGGCACAGCGCGCCCTTGCGACGACCCGCGGAGAGCTGGAGCGGCTGGAGCGGGAACGCGCTCTCTGCGACGAGGCTCTGGCGGCGGCGGAGGCCGCGTGCGCCGGCGACGAGACCGACCGGAGCCGGATCTTGGCTCTGGAGACCGAGCTCGGCGCCATCGACGGGCAGATCCAAGGCCTGCGGGAGCGGGAGCGCTTGCAGACAGAGCAGCTCAGGGCCCGCGTAGCAGCGGAGCAGACAGGCGCGCGTCTCGCGGAGCGGGAGCGGAGCGCCCGGGAGCAGGAGCTGGTGCGCGATGAACTGCGGGAGCGGCTGGACGCGCTGGAGGATGCGGACGCCCTGGCGCTGCGCTGTCAGAACGAGAAGGAGAAGGCAGACGCAGATCTGGCCGAGCTCCTGCAGCTCCGGGAGGAACTGCGGCGGCTATGCAGGGACGAGGCGAGCCTGGAGAAAGAGCAGGAGCAGCTTCGTCGGGCCACGGAGGAGGCCCTGTCCGCCGAGGAGGGACATCACAGGCTCTATCAGAGCTTCCTGGCGGGGCAGGCCGGCCTGATGGCAGAGGATCTGCGGCGGGAACTGGCCGTGCGCGGCGAGGCTGTCTGCCCGGTCTGCGCGTCCCGCCTGGACTGGTCCCGGGCGGGCGACCTGGCGCCGATCCTGGAGGGGACCCCGGATAAAGCGTCTCTGGATCGGGCCAAGGAGGCGGCCCAGAGCGCCGAGCAGCGCCGCGCCGCCCAGTACACCAGGACCGAGACCTGCCGTGCCCGGCTGCAGAGCGGGCGATCGGCGGCGCTGGAGAAGGCGGCGCGCCTGCTGCCCGGGCTGGAGAGCTGGGAGCAGCTGGCTGACGGGACGGAACTGGACGCGGCGGAGGCGGCTCGTCGGGAACAGGCCCTCGCCGCCCAGAAAGCGCTGGACCGGGCGCGTGTGCAGCTCCGTCAGCGGGGCGAAGACAGGCAGCGCCTGTCCGGAACGGAACAGGCGCTGGACCGGACCCGCCGGGAGATCGAGACCTGTACCAAGCAGCAGCAGGAGGTCCTGGCACGGATCCAGACGCTGGAGGCCCTGTTGGCCGAGGCGGAAAAGGGCCTGCTCTTCCCCACGGAGCAGGCCGCCATGGATCGGAAAACGGCCCTGGGACGGGAGCGGGACTGGCTGCAGCGGGAACTGGAACAGCGTCGCAGGACGCTGGAGAGCGCCCGGAGCCGCCGGGACACGCTGGCAGGGGGCCTTCGGGAGAAGAGCGCGCTGGCCCAGCGCCAGCAGCAGGAGCAGAGCGATGCGCAGGAGGCGCTGACACAGGCGCTGCGGGCAGCGGGCTTTGCCGACGCCGCGGAGGCGGAGGCGGCCCTGGCGCCTCTGGGCGGCGCGGATCCTTTGGTCTGGCTGCGCAGGGAGCGGAAGGCCCTGGACGACTACGAGAACGACCGGCGGAACACTGCCCGGGAGATCGCCCATCTGGAGCAGCAGCTGCAGGGGAAGAGCTACACGGATCTGCAGGAGCTCTCCCGGCAGCGCCGTGAGATCGACGCCGCCTTCAGCGAGCTCAATACCGCCTGGAGCCGCCTGGAACGGCAGCTGCAGGACCTGCGGGCCCTGCGGGAGCAGGCTGCGGCGCTGCGGGGCGCGCTGGCGGGCTCGGAGAGCGCATGGCGCAGGCTGGATCGGCTGGGGAGCCTGGCCGTGGGCGTCGCCGGCGACGGCGGCAAGCTGAGCTTCGACCGCTATGTGATCGGCGCGGTCTTCCGGGAAGTGCTGGAGATGGCCGACCGCCGCATGGACGTGATGAGCGGCGGCAAGTACCAGCTGGTCCACCGCAGCAGCGCCGACCGGCGCAACGCCAAGGCGGGCCTGGATATCCAGGTGCTGGACCTGGATACGGGGCAGCTGCGCGGTGTGGACAGCCTCTCCGGCGGCGAGACCTTCTTTACGTCCCTGGCCCTTGCCCTGGGTCTGTCCGATGTGGTGCAGGCCCACGCCGGCGGCCGGGGGATGGACGCGCTGTTCATCGACGAGGGCTTCGGCTCTCTCAGCGACGACGTGCTGGACAAGGCGCTGAACGTGCTGGACCAGCTCAGCGGCGGCCAGCGCCTGGTGGGCATCATCTCCCACGTGGACAAGCTGGACGAGAGCATCCCCCAGAAGATCCGGGTGAGGCACGGCAAGCACGGCAGCACCCTCAGTCTGGAGCTGGCCTGAGAGACGGAGCAGCCCAGAACGGCGCCCCACCGGCGGAAGGCAGCGACCAGAGGGCCGCAGCCGGAAGATCTCCTCATGCTCTGCCGGCGATACGCGCCCGGATTTGGACGCTTTGTCCGCCGGCACACGCCGTCCGACATGACCGGCAGACGAGATGTCTTGTCGGTGCATGCGCTCTGATCTATCCTATCGGCAGCCCCGTGTCCTATGGACACAGGGGCTGCCTCTCCGCTTTTTGAACATCTTCCATATGGAGGAAAACACGGAAGGATCTGGTAGATCTGCCAGAAAACAGCAGGTGGATCTAGGTCAAAGTCGATAGAAAAAGGGAAAAAAAGACTTGCGAAACCATTGACGTTCGTTTATAATTCTACATTACGAGAGAGTGGGATCCGGCAACGCTTCATTTGGGTAGAACGATAAAGCGTCAAAAGGCAGCTCTCCAGAAACGGGTCGGGAAGACCGGCCCGAGTAGGGAGGAACAGCATGAGCAAAGCATGGAAACGCTTCCTGTCTCTGATCCTCGTCGCGACGATGGTCCTGTCACTGGGCGTGACGGGCTTCGCCCAGGACGGGGAAGATGAGGACACGGCGGATGAGGGGGAGAACGGCAGCATCGTCCTCGCGCCCGAGACGCCTGCGGAAGAGACCGAAGGGGAAGGAACGGCGCTGGAGACGGAGCCGATCAGCCCCGACAAGCTGAACATCCGCAAACTCGGCGTGGTAGAGGCCGAGGATGAGGAACTGTCCGGCAGCATCACCGCTGCGGACGAAGAGGACCTGAACGAGATCGTCCGCGTGTCCATCTTCCTGGACGAGCCTTCTACGATCGATGCAGGCTTCTCCGGCGAGACCGCCGGCTATGACGCCGCCGCGATCGCCTACCGCGATGGGCTGCGCGCCCGGCACGAGGCGGTCAAGGCCCAGATCGCCGCTGCGATCGGCCACGAACTGGACGTGAAGTGGGATCTGACCCTTGCGGTCAACGCCATCTCCGCCAACGTCAGCCTGGGCGAGATCGTCGTGATCGAGAACATCCCCGGCGTGCACTGCGTCCAGCGTGAGAACCGGTACATGCCCGCGGACGACGGCAGCATCTCCGGCGCCGACGATCCGGATACGGCCAACACCAGTGAGAACATGGTGGGCGCGACCACTGCCTGGACCGCGGGCTACACCGGCGCCGGCAGCCGCATCGCCATCATCGACACCGGCATCGACACCACCCACCAGTCCTTTGCGGAAGAGCCCTTCACCTGGTCCGTGGCACAGGCCGGCGCCAGCGGCGAGCTGATGACCCGCAACGAGGTCCAGAGCCTGGCCAGCCAGCTCAACAGCGGCAGCGGCAACTATGTCAGCGCCAAGATCCCTTACGGATATAACTACGTGGACGGGAACACCACCATCGACCACGTCCATGACGATGAAGGCGAGCACGGTTCCCATGTGGCCGGCATCGCCGCCGCCAACCGTTACATCGGCTCGGCCCACAACGACGCGGCCTCCACGGTCGGCGCGGTGGGCATGGCCCCGGACGCCCAGCTGCTGATCATGAAGGTCTTCGGCGAGGGCGGCGGCGCCTTCGACTCCGACTACATGGTCGCGATCGAGGACGCCATGATCCTGGGCGCGGACGTTGTGAACCTCTCCCTGGGCTCCGGCATGCAGGGCTGGACCTTCAGCAACGCCTACCAAGATAAGATCCTGGGCTGGGCCAACGGCGACCACAACAGCAAGATGGTCCTGTCCATCTCTGCCGGCAACGCTTACGATCTGGCTTTCCTTACAAGTAACAAGTACCTCTATCTGGAAGACGTCTCCATGCACACCGGCGGCAGCCCCGGCACCTTCCTCAACAGCCTCTGCGTCGCCGCCGCGCAGAACACCCTGCAGCAGGGCACGCCCATGCTGTTCAATGACAGCCAGGACGTGTACTACTACGAGTCCACCTCGGATTCCGAAGGCAATAACTACAATAATCCTGAACTGATCACCATCGCGGGCAGCTACGAGTACGTCTACATCGACGCCGCCGGCACGCCGGAGGACTTCAGCGCCGTCAACAGCGCGATCAGCCTCAACAGAAAGATCGTGCTCGTCAACAGAGGCGACATCAGCTTCTTCGAGAAGGGCAACAACGCCATCGACTATAGCCCCGCGGCCGTCATCGTGGCCAACAACGCCGACGGTACGATCCTCATGGACCTGACGGACTACACCGGCAACTTCCCGATGGTCACCATCACCCTGAAGGACGCCAACACGATCAAGGCCAACAGCACTTCCAACACCGCGAACGGCGTCACCTATTACACCGGCAGCGTGGAGGTCACCAACATCCAGAAGGAAGTGGTGATCGACCGCAGCG
>JAFZOC010000051.1 GCA_017550765.1 Oscillospiraceae bacterium | reverse complement strand
TGTCATGGCGAGGAGGGCCCCGCGGGCCCGGCGCGGCCATCCGCGTCACTCCCTCCGCACGGCGAGGAGCGGAGCGGGCGAGAGCGAGCGCGGGAAGGACCGCGCATCCGGACCGCGGGAAGAACTGCACATTTGGGCCGCGGGCACTTGCGCTTTGAGAAAAAAGCGTGTATAATATTTCCAACAAAGTATCGGGAGGGATACATGATGAAACGTTCGATCCGGGACCTGATCGCGCTGCTGCTGGCGCTGCTGATGCTGAGCTCCGTGGCCGGCGTCGCCTTCGCCGAGGACGCCGCCGAAAAATACCCCGGGGGACAGATGTACAAGAGCGGCGAGGGCGATACCACGGTCTATGCCGTGCAGATCGCCTGCGGCCCGAACCAGGACGGCGCGGAGCGGCTCCGGGACCAGATGCTGCGGGACGGCTTCGACTGCTTCGTGCTGGAAGAGGACGGGCTCTACCGCATCCTCTGCGGCAAGTTCACCGACAAGAACAACGCGTTCCTGTACCGCGAGATGATCCTCAAGAAGACTGAGCGGGAAGAGGCCTTCGTCCAGGAGGTCAGCCTGCCCAAGGCCGCCCTGGACGCCTTCGTGGAGCATTTCAAGCAGGATCCCTTCGTCGCCAGAGCGGAGTTCAACGGCTGGGAGACCCCCACCGGGGCCTTCGTGGACATGACCTCCAACGAGGAGGAGACCGCCCAGATCTATGTGGTGCAGTTCTCCTGCGGCGGGAACTTCAAGGCGGCTGAAAAGCTCCGCGACCAGCTGACCGAGAAGGGCTTCGACGGCTACGTGGTGAAGACCCCCTGCTTCTATCGCATCGTGGCCGGCGCCTTCGAGAACAGAGAAGACGCCTACGCCCTGCGCGATGAGATCCGCCAGGCCACCGGCCGGCGGGACTCCAGCGTGCAGCTGATGACGCTGCCCGCCTCGCTGCTGGGCTGACCGAGAGACAAGTGGAGAGCATGAGAACGCCTGCCGGGATCCCCGGCAGGCGTTCTCATGCCCCGGACCGGCCTGCGATCTGCCGCGGGCGGGTCTACAGGTCCCAGGCCGGTCTTGAGACTGCCCCGGACAGGCCTGGAGCCTGCCCGGGGCCCCGGCCTGCGGCCTGCCCCGGCCCGATCCCGACCGCGGGAGAAAAAAGGAAAATGTCGCCTGGCGGGCGACCTCGGCGGGGCGGATATCGCCTATACTGTCACCGTAGGCAAGAGAAAGCAGAACGGACAACAGATAGGAGGTATCATCATGAAGTTCTGGAGAGATGCATACGAGACGGCGGACAAGGCCGCCGTGGAAGGACAGGCCCCGGCGCGCCCGGAGGATCCCGGCAAGATCGCGCCCGAGGCGGAGGTCCCGGCCGGCGCCGGCGATCTGACCGAGCTGGTCTTCATCCTGGACCGCAGCGGCTCCATGCACGGGCTGGAGGGGGATACGATCGGCGGCTTCAACTCCCTGATCGAGAAGCAGAAGAGAGAGCCGGGCAAGTGCTTCGTGACCACGGTGCTCTTCGACAACACGATGAAGACCCTGCACGATCGGGTGGAGCTGCAGGAGATCCAGCCCCTGACCGAGCGGGACTATCGCGTGGGCGGCTGCACGGCGCTGCTGGACGCCCTGGGCGGCACCATCCGCCACATCGTGGACATCCACCGCTACGCCAGACGGGAGGACGTGCCCGCCCGCACCACCTTCGTCATCATCACCGACGGCATGGAGAACGCCAGCCGCCAGTACGACAGCGCGAAGGTCAAGAGCATGATCGAGCATGAGAAGTCGAAGTACGGCTGGGAGTTCCTGTTCCTGGCCGCCAACATCGACGCCGTGGAGACCGCGCGGCACATGGGCATCGACGCCGACCGCTCCGTGAACTACCACGCCGACGCCCGGGGCACCCAGATGGCCTACGCCGCGGTGGAGCAGGCCGTCATGGCCCGGCGCAAGTTCGCAGCGCCTCTGAACGCCAGCTGGCGGCAGGATGTGGACGAGGACTACGAGAGCCGCAAGTGACGGATCTGCAGACAGAGGCAGAGCGGAAAGATCAAAAAGACAAGGATCCCCGGACGGGTGCCCGTCCGGGGATCCTTGTCTGTCTCGTCGCCGGGAGCTGTCATGCCGGCGCGGGGCGTCTGACGGCGTCCTCAGCCCTCGCCGCCGAGGAGCTCGTTCTTCGCGACCTGCAGCTCGTCGATCTTCTGCTTGGAGAGCGGATAGTAGAAGCGCAGCAGCAGGAAGACCAGCAGGAACAGCACCGCCGGGATCATGACGGAGGAGTTGTACATGCTCCGGAGCGCGCTGTCGGTGAGGCCCTCGGTCTTCAGCTTGCTGCCCTCATAGCCGATGCGCAGCAGGGGGACGTTGATGAGGATGGTGGCCACGGTCTGGCCCAGCTTGCGCATGAAGGAGTAGAAGGCGTAGCTGGTGGCCTCGTCGTTGAGGCCGAAGGTCACGCGGTTGTAGTCGATGGCGTCGGTCGCCAGCGCCCAGATCAGCAGGAAGATGAAGGCCGTGCCGATGCCGCTCATCAGGCAGGCGGCGAGGTACATCCATACCGGGGTGATGCCGAAGAGGGCCAGCACGAAGAGTGCCAGATAGAAGAGCGCCGCAAGCAGGATGCCGAGGGAGCAGACCTCGCGCCGGCCGAAGC
>JAFZOC010000050.1 GCA_017550765.1 Oscillospiraceae bacterium | reverse complement strand
CGGGCCAGGGGACGCCGGCCAGCTCCGGGAAGTCGGGCTCCTCGGGGGCGGACCTGTCGGGGAGATCCGACGGCACGGGGCCGGGCCCTTTGGGGGCGGACCTGTCGGGGAGATCCGACGGCACGGGGCCGGGCCACTTGGGGACGGGCCAGCGGGGGCGCCTGGGGACGCCGGCCAGCTCGATGGTCCGCCGCGGTGGCTCCGGCTCTTCGAGGTCCCCGCTCCATCCGGGGTCCCAGTCGTGGTCGTCATAGCCCCTGCGGAGGCGTCTGGGGACGCCGGCCAGCTCCGGGAAGTCGGGCTCCTCGGGGGCGGACCTGTCGGGGAGATCCGACGGCACGGGGCCGGGCCCTTTGGGGGCGGGCTCGGCCGGGCCGGGATCCTGTCCCGGTCCGCCGGCGGGCCGCTCCCTGTTCAGGAGCCTGCGCAGCTCCTCCAGCCAGGCGCGCAAGGCGCTCTTCTCTTCTTTAGCCATGGCTCTCCTCCTCCGGGATCCAGTCCACGTCGCCCAGGAGCTCCGGCTCCTCGTCCGGCCCGCTCTCCGCGTCGCCGGGCGCGGGCTCGCCGTCGCCGGGGACGGTGGCCTGGAGCTCCCCGCCGTCGTCCTCGGGCCAGGCGATCTCGCCCTCGGTGACCTCGATCTCGTCGCCGGGCTGGTCCTCGGGCCCGCGGACCTCGAGCATGCCCTTGATGTCGTCCCCGGGGCCGCTGTCGCGGCCGAAGACGGGGCCGCAGCCGGCCAGGCCCAGGGCCAGCCCCGCGCAGAGGGCCGCCACGGTGACGGTCTTGCCCAGGCGCCGGCGGTCTTCCAGCTCCCGCTCCAGATAGCGCAGCTCCGCCTCGCAGCGGGGGCAGGTGCCGCGGCACGCGCCCTTGAAGCCGCATTCCTCGGTGACGTAGGGGATGTCGTTCTCATCGGCGATCCGCTGGCGGATCTGCTTGAGGATCTTGCATTTGTCTTTGCCTCTCATGGGGGGCACCTCCTGTGGGATGATCGTCGCTGCGCCCCGCGGCGTTCCGCCGCCGCGGAAGGGCGCTCCTGATGGAGCAGACGTCCGCAGGGGAGAAAAGTTCCCTCCCGGGGCCGGCCGGGGCCGCCGGGGCCTACAGGGGCCAGCCGGGGAGCCAGCGCATCAGGGCCGAGCCCAGCTCCCGGGAGATCTCCAGGCCGTTGAGGGCCGGGAAGAACAGGACGAAGAGCGCCGCGCTCCCGCCCACCAGGGCCCAGGCCCACCCGCGCCAGCGGGGGACGTTCTCCCGCAGCAGGCAGAGCACATAGCTCAGGGCCAGCACCAGGAAGACGGAGGAGGGGAAGTAGTGGTAGGCGAAGGTGAGCCGCTCGATGCCCACCCAGGGCAGCAGCTGGGCCAGGTAGCCCAGGAGGATGAAGGCGGCGCGGCGGTCCCGCCGGGCGACGGCCGCATAGCCCAGCACCGGCAGCGCCATCAGCCCGCCCCAGCAGAGCACGGGGCTCAGCCAGGCGGCGATGGAGATCTTGGTGCTGTCGCTGGGGTACTCCAGCACGTAGAGGATGGGCCGCAGGTCCAGAAGCCACTGGGTCCAGCGGGAGCTGTAGGGGTGGGTGGAGCCCAGGACGCTCTTGGCGTGGTAGGTGTACATGCCGATCTGCTGCTGCCACAGGAGCTTGACATAGCCCAGGGACAGCACCGGGGTCCCGGCGGCTCTGGCGTAGGGGATGTAGCTCAGGGCGTAGATGAGCCCCGGCACCGCCACGAAGAAGACCAGGCAGAAGCAGACGTTCCGCCAGAAGGCCCGGCCCAGCGGCGTGAGCGCGCCGGGATCCGGGGACGCGGGGGACGCGGGGACGGCGGGGGACGCGCCGGTCGCCGCCGGCGTCCGTCCGGCCTTCCGGACCTTCCAGAAGCGCCAGATCCACTTGGCGGCCCACAGGACCGCCAGGCCGGCCCCGGCGTAGAGGCTGGTCCACTTGGAGGCGGCGCCCAGGCCGAAGGCCACGCCGCAGGCCCCCAGGGCCCAGAGCCGGTCCTCCGTCAGCCAGAGGTACATCAGCAGGTACATCAGCAGGATGAAGAACACGGCGTAGGTGTCGATGGTGGCGATGCGGGTCTGGACATAGTGCATGAAGTCGGTGGCCAGCAGGGCGGTCCCCATGGCGGGGACGGCGCGGCCGCCGAAGAGCTTTTTCAGGAAGACGTACATCAGCGGGAGCATGAGCACGCCGAAGAAGGTGCCGGAGAAGCGCCAGCCGAAGGGCGTCATGCCGAACAGGGCGACGCCCAGGCCGATGATCTCCTTGCCCAGGGGCGGATGGGTCACCTCGTAGGGCCAGACGCCGTGCAGGTGCTCCCAGGCGGTGCGGGCGTGGTAGATCTCGTCGAAGTAGCTGGACGTGAGGAAGCTCCGCTCCAGGTGGGCCTTTTCGGGCTCGTCGCAGAGCGCCGGGACGTCGCTGGTGACGGGCAGGGGCAGCCCGTCGCCGTCCAGCAGCACGATCTCCCCCAGCCAGGGCTCGCCGCTGAGGCAGGTGATGCGCAGGAAGCGGGTCCCGTCCGGGCCGGCGCTCTCCAGGGGCGTCCATTTCAGCACGGCGATGTGGTCCTGCTCGAAGGAGCAGAGGTATTCGAAGCCCTCGCCGTCGGGGGAGCACTGCAGGGCGTATCTGCCCATGCCCACGCCGGAGTAGAGCCAGATCTGGGAGACCCGGGCGCCCTCGGGGATGCGGATCTCGGCCTGGCGGCCGGCCATGGGGGCGAAGGTCTGGGGCTCCACGGTGCTGCCCAGGCGGAAGAAGGCCGTCAGGGCGTAGACGAGGGTCAGGGCCAGGATGGGCCCCAGGTCCCGGCGGGAGAGGCTGCGGGAGCGGTCCTCGCCCAGGGGGCGGGGGCTCCGGCCCCAGAGGGCGGCGAGCTCGCCCGGCGCGCGTCTGGCCCGCCGTGGCCG
>JAFZOC010000049.1 GCA_017550765.1 Oscillospiraceae bacterium | reverse complement strand
GAGGCGCGGGCGCCGGAACGGACGGAGACCAGCAGGGGATCCTTCAGGTCGCCGAACTTCTTGCCGTTGATGCGCTCCATGATCTCCACGTTGCGCATGATCTCGGCCATGATCTCGTCGTTGATCTTGCGGCCGTCGGCGTAGTACTGGGTGCAGGCCTCGGTGGTGATGGTGAAGCCCTGGGGGACGGGCATGCCGATGTTGGTCATCTCGGCCAGGTTCGCGCCCTTGCCGCCAAGGAGCTCGCGCATCTTGGCATTGCCTTCGGTGAAGAGGTAGACGTACTTTTTGCTCATCTTTTCGATCCTTTCTATTGGTAAAAATTGATCTCTCAGCTGCCAGCAGACTGCCGATCCCGGCCGCAGGCCGCGCTCAACAGTTTACAAGTTAGGATACCACATCTGATACCTGTTAATCAATACATTTTCCATCCCGATCCGAGAAAATTTCCGCAAATATCCCGTCGGAGACCGCGGCGTAGCCCCCCAGGTCCAGCGCTTCGCCCCGGATCCGGGGGTCGAAGCCCGCTCCGGCCACGATCCGCTCCGCCTGCTCCTTGCCGAGCCCCGCGATCCCGGCGCTGAGAGCGTTGGGGAGGGTCTTGCGGCGCTGCTCGAAGGCGGCGCGGATCGTCCGGAAGAGCAGCGCCTCGTCCTTCACGGCGCAGGGCGGCGCCGCGCGGCGCGTCAGCCGGATCACCGAGGAGGTCACCTTGGGCCTGGGCACGAAGCAGTCCGGCGGTACGTCGAAGAGGAGCTCCGTCTCGCACCGCCACTGGACGAAGAGCCCGAAGGCGCCATAGTCCGGCGTCCCCGCCCGGGCGCAGATGCGCCGGGCCACCTCCCGCTGGACCATGACGGTGACCGTCTCAAAGCAGCCCGCCTTCAGAAAGGCCGTGAGCAGGGGCGTGGTCACGTTGTAAGGGAGATTGGCGCAGACCACCAGGCGCAGACCGGGGAGGCGCTCCGCGACCAGGGCGGGCAGATCCTGGTCCAGCACGTCGCCGAAGAGGAGCTCCACGTTCTCCCGCCCGGCCAGGGTCTCGGCCAGAACGGGCCGCAGGGCCCTGTCCAGCTCCACGGCCAGCACCTTCCCCGCCCGCAGGGAGAGCTGCTCGGTGAGGCAGCCGATCCCGGGGCCCACCTCCAGGACGCCGGTCCCCTCGTCCAGGCCGGCGCTCTCGGCGATGCGCGCCGGCACCCAGGCGGCGGTGAGGAAGTTCTGGCCCAGGGACTTCGAGAAGCGAAAGCCGTGGCGGGAAAGCAGGGCGCGTATCTCGCTGTAGTCGGTAAGATTCATGGTTGGTCTCCCATTATTACTTGTGTCGTCTTTTCAAAGAGCTCCTGCCGCATTTTCTGGGTCATGTGCCACTTCCATATGGGCGCTCCGTCATAAAGCGGATGGCAGTCTGACACCATCAAAACAGCCGCCGCTGAGATTCCCAGGTATTGTGCCACGCCAAGCACCGCCGAAGTTTCCATGTCCACAGCGGCCGCTCCCTTTTCCCGCCAGAGCGCTTCCTTGTAAAAGGTTTGCCGGTACACGCCGTCGGTAGAAACGATGGGCAGGTTTTTACAGTCCGGGATCATGCAAAGCCTCGTATACACTTCCCGGCTCGGAGCAAAAGAAACCGGATGTTCATAATAGTGGCGGGATGTTCCTTCCTCCGAAAAGGCAAGCGGCGGGACGAGGATATCACCCGCCTGCAGCCCTTCCGAAAAAGCGCCGCACATGCCGACCGCGATCACGTTCTCTATGCCGAGTGCGGCAAGCGTTTCCACGCTGTCGGCCGCCTGCGGCGCACCGCGTCCGCCGTCGAGAAAACAGATCTTGTCATTCAGGGAATATACCGGTCCGCCTTGCAGGAAACGGGGCAGCTTTTCCGTCAGCAGCTTGCACGCATGGTGCTCGATCAAATATTCTACGCCGCGCGACATGAAAAAGACGAGTGCAGTCCGCGGAAGGCGAAGCTGCTGCCCGCTTCCATGGATGCTTTCAATATTCTGCTGTGCAGTAAGAATTGCTCTGCTGTCGTCATCCGGGTATTTCCACATAGCCAAACCTCCTGCCCATCATCCGCCCCTGCGGGCACCTCCCCTTTCGGGGGAGGCAGTTTATTTCTTCAAAATCTTCTCATACGCCTGCCTGGCGGGGTCGTGGCCCTCGTTGACCTTCACCAGGATATTTCCCCGGTAGCGGTAGCCGTTTTCCCGCAGCAGGCTCTGCATGGGCTGGTTCTTCTTGTGGGTGTCCGTGCGGATGCGGCGCAGGCCGTATTCCCGGGCCTGCCGCTCCACGCACTTCATGAGGAAGGCGGCTATCTCCCCGCCCCGGTACTTTTGCGCCACCGCGGCCCGGTGGAGCACGCAGTACGCCATGCCCTCGGTCCACTTGCCGTCGGTGATGGCGGCGTAGCCGGCCTCCTCCCGGGTGGAGAGGGCGAAGAAGCCCGCGATCTCCTCCCCGTGGAGGACCGCGAAGAGCTCCCCCCGCTCCAGGTCGACGCGCAAGTTCTCCTCCCGGGGGTAGCCGTCCTGCCACTGGTCCACCCCGTGGGCCCGGAGGCTCTCCTGGGCGTCGGCGACGATCGCCATCAGCGCCGGCAGGTCCCCCTCCGCCGCCGGGCGAGACGAGAGCGGCTCCGTCAGCGGCGTCCGGGACGCCTCCTTCTCCAGCTCCGCCAGGAGCTCGCGGTCCTCGGGACCGGCGGGCGCCAGCTTCTCGAAGAGGTCGGGGCGCTTGTCCCGGGTGCGCCTGAACTGCTGCTTGCGCCGCCAGCGCGCCACCTTCTCATGGTCGCCCCGGAGCAGCACCTCCGGCACGGCGCGGCCCTCCCAGAGCTCCGGCCGGGTATACTGGGGATATTCCAGCAGCCCGTCCCAGTGGCTCTCGCCGGTGTAGCAGGCCTCGTCCGCCAGCACCCCGGGCACCAGACGGCACACGGAGTCCGCCACCGCCATGGCGGCGATCTCCCCGCCGGTGAGGACGAAGTCCCCCAGGGAGATCTCCTCGTCCACGCAGGCCTCGATGAAGCGCTCGTCCACGCCCTCGTAGTGGCCGCAGACCAGCACCAGATGGTCGTAGTCCCGCCGCAGGCGCTTGGCGGTCTCCTGGGTGTAGGGCTGTCCCTGGGGGCTCATGTAGATCACCCGGCGGCGGCGCTCCCCGGCGTCCCGGATCACCGCATCCAGACAGCTCTTCAGCGGCTGGGCCATGAGCACGCAGCCGAAGCCCCCGCCGTAGGGGTAGTCGTCCACCTGGGTCTGCCTGTCCTCGGTGTAGTCCCGGATCTGGACGCAGTCGATCCGCACAAGGCCCTTTTTGGCCGCGCGGCCGATGATGCTCTCATGCAGCACCGCGTCCACCGTGTCCGGGAACAGGGTCAGGATGTCGATCCGCAGCTGTTCCATGGCGCTCACATCCCCTCGATGAGGCGCACGGTGACGACGCCGGCCTCCACGTCGGTGGCCAGCACGAAGGCCGGCACCGCGGGGATCAGGTGCTCCGTCTCCCCCTGGACCACGTAGACGTTGGAGGCCGGGCGCTCCAGGACCTCGGTGAGGACGCCGACCGGGCGGCCCTCCTCGTCCACCACCCGGGCCCCCAGGATGTCCTGCAGGAAGAAGCCGCCCCGGGGCAGGGGCGCGTCCGCCCGGGCGATCTGGACCTCCCGGCCTTTCAGGGCCATGGCGGTGTTCAGATCCTCCACGCCCTCCAGCTTCGCGAGCAGGAACTGCTTCTGGGCCCTGCCGGACAGGATCTTCCGCTCCCGTCCGTCCAGGAAGACGCGGCCGCAGCGCCGCAGGAACTGGGGGCTGTCCAGCCAGACTTCGATCTTCACTTCGCCCAGGACGCCGTGGGTGTTCACGATGCGCCCTGCCGGGATATACGCGCTCTTCTCCATGGTCCACCTCCGATGGGGCCTTTGCCAGGCCGCCGTCACAAGTCACAACTATAGTATTTTAGCATAGGAACGAAAAAGATACAAGTCCCGGCGCGGCAGGGCTCCTGCCTCCGGGCCGCTCCGACCGGCCTTCGCCGTGGTCTGATACAAAAAGCCTGTGCCGTCATGCGACCGCAGCAGGCTTTTTGCGTGTATAATGGTGAGAGCGCTCTCATCCCAAAGAGAAACGAGGTGTGGACCCATGGAAGACGCCGCGATCCTGGCGCTGTACTGGCGGCGGGACGAGCAGGCCATCCGCGAGACCGAGGCGAGATACGGCGCTTACTGCCGGAGCGTCGCCCGGCGCATCCTGCCAGATCCCCAGGACGCAGAAGAGGTCTTGAGCGACACCTGGCTGCGGGCCTGGGAGTCGATCCCGCCCAAGCGCCCGGAGCGGCTCGCCACCTATCTGGGCAAGCTCACCCGCGACCTGGCCATCTCGCGGCTGCGGCAGCTCTCCGCCCAGAAGCGGGGCGGAGGCCAGCTCCCGCTGGTCCTGGAAGAGCTGTCGGAATGCCTGGCGGCGCCCGGGAGCCCGGAGCAGGAGCTGGAAGCGCGGGAGCTGCGCCAAGCGCTGGACCGCTTCGTCTCCGGTCTGGCAGCGCGGGAACGGGACGTCTTCGTCTGCCGCTACTGGTTCCTGGCCCCGTTGGAAGAGCTGAGCCGCAGGACCGGATACAGCCAGAGCAAGCTGAAGTCCATGCTGGCCCGCACCCGCAAGAAACTGGACCGTTATCTACGAGAGGAGGGCTACCGATGAACGCCGACGAACTTCTGGACGCCTTTTCGGATCTGGACGAGAGGACCGTCCGCTCAGCCGCTGCCCTTCTCGGCTATGAGGAGGAGCGCATCACGATGAAAAGAAAGCACAAGAAGATCCTGGTCCGGACACTGCTGATCGCCGCGATCCTGACCATACTGAGCATCGGCACGGCCTACGCCATGGGCCTGTTCTCCATGGACGTCCGCGCCCCGGAGGAGGGGGAAGAGCTGGTGGGGTGGTCCATCAGCTACGATCCCCGGACATCGGAAGAGATCCGGGAGGAGACGGACCTGACCAAGTCGCCGCTGATCCTGCAGTTCACCGGCGAGGGGGAGATCCACCAGGTCCGCTTCCGCCCCGGCTGGCTGCCGGAGGCGGAAGAGAGCGACTTCCTGGAACGCTACGGCGACCCGGGCGTCGAAGACTGGTCCTATTACTACACCTGCTTCTTCGACCGCAGCCAGGGCGGCGCGGGCGTGTCGTATCAGCTCGAATGCCACTACACCTTTCCCGGCTACACCTGCTACATGAGCGGTGAGAGCGCCCGGGTGGTGAAGGAAGAGGAATGGGACGGGCTGCAGATCGTCGAGATCGAGCAGCAGACCTTCTTCCGGGACAAGACCGGCTCTCCCGTCACCCAGCGTTACGTCCTGGTCTTCAACAGCGACGAGGGCTGGTACGTCTCCGTCGCAGGCGGGGCGTCGTTCGAGACGCTGGAGCACATCGCCCGGGAACTGGAGTTCCGCAGCATCGACGCGCTCGCAGAGCCCTACACCGGCGGGAACTACTACCATCTGGGCGTCGGCGTGGGCTGAGACGCCGCGGAGGATCGGGGCCTGCGCGGGCCGCCCCCCTGTCATGGCGAGACCAGTCCGCAGTCTGGTCGTGGCCATCCGTCTCCCCCGCAAGCCCCCCTCGCCTAGAGGGGGGTGCCTGAGCGGAGCGAAGGCGGGGGGATACCGCGCGCCGGAGATGCGGATCCCCACGCCAGTGACTCGGTCACTGGCTCGGGATGACAGACCTTCGGTCTGTGCGCTCCGCGGGGCGCAGGAGATCACGTTGCAGGATCGGGCGGAAGTGCTTCCCCTGAAGGGGAGGTGCCGAGCGCAGCGCGGCGGAGGGGTCCCGCCCCTCCCCTGTCATGGCGAGAAGAGCGGGCTGCCGCCGCACCGGGATCCCCCCCTGTCATGGCGAGAAAAGCGGGCTGCCCGCCCCCCGTGTCATGGCGAGACCAGTCCGCAGACTGGTCGTGGCCATCCGTCTCCTTTTTCGATCTGTCGCCGCAGGCGACACCACCATTTTTCATTTTTCATTCTTCATTTTTCATTTTCTCCGCGTCCCCCCTGGATATAAAAAAGCACAGGCTCTTCGCCTGTGCTTTTTTCCTGTGGACGGAGGGTCCTTCCGGCGGGGATGCCCCGCGGCCGGGCCGCTGCGTCTCAGTCGAGGATCTCCACGGAGACCTTTTTGCCCTTCCTCTGGGCGACGGCCCGCATGAGAACGCGGATCTGCTTGACGATCCTGCCCTGCCGGCCAATGACCTTGCCCATATCGCCTTCGGCGACGCG
>JAFZOC010000048.1 GCA_017550765.1 Oscillospiraceae bacterium | reverse complement strand
GCCAGGGTGAGCCGGTCGGAGAGGGTGATGCCGGCGCGGGGGGCCAAACGGATCACCGCGTCCTGGGAGAAGTACTTGCAGCCCACGCCGTAGTCCCCGGACCACTCGTCCTGAGGGGCGTGATCCTGCAGATCCACCGGCGCGAAGGCCAGTTCGTTGAACCAGCCCAGGATCTTGCCGTCCGGCGTCACATAGCCGGCGGCCTCGCTGGTGCCCATGGCGATGCCCATGACGGCCCCGGTGCCCAGGCTCATAGCCCCGGCCAGGGCGGTCACGTCCCCGTCGTTGGCCACCACGATGGGCACGTCCCCGATCTCCTTGGCGGCCCGGTCGTAGATGCTCTTCACGTCCTCCCGGAAGGCCCGGGGGATCTTGATGAACAGAGAACAGACCATGGGGGCGTTGCCCACGAAGGTGCCGGCGGAGCTGACGCCGATGGCGTCCACCCGGGGCATCTTGGAGGCGGCGGTCTTGAAGGCCTCCACGATCCCGCCGTACTGATAGCTCAGGTCGGCGGACTGCTTGGGATGCCAGACCACCTCTTCGGAATAGACGGTCACGCCGTCGATGACGGCGGAGACCTTCCGGTCGGAGCCGCCGGCGTCGAAGCCGATGCGGCAGCCGTCCAGATGACCGCCCACGGAGCGGGGCTGCTCGTTGGCGGCGGGGAGCTGCGCCTCGTCGCAGAGCACGATCTCAAAGCCGCTCTCGAAGACGTCGTCCATGAAGTGCCAGTCGAAGTCCCGGACGCCGCCGACGGTATAGGCCGCCTGGAGCTTCTTCGCGGTCTCCTCGCAGCCGCAGATGCTCACCCGCAGGCCGCCCACGCTCCAGAGCAGGAACTTGACGGTGCGCTCCATGAAGCGGTAGTTGGCCTCGGCGAAGCTCTCGTCCCGCAGATAGGACTGGAAGACGGAGACATTGCCGTGGTCCCGTTCCACGGCGATCTTGAAGGGCCGGCGGGCCTCGGCGAGGAAGGCGTCCGCCCAGACGGCGAAGGGGATGAAGCCCGGATCCAGACTGGGCTTGTTCCGATAGTCGAATTCGATACCAAGATAGTTCATAAGATCTCCTCTTGATCCTGAGAGACAGGATGTGTTATTTGACCTGTGCGCCTCACAGCATAACACGATCTGCGGGCGCGCACAATGGCTGGAACTGTCAAAAATGGTCTCCCGTGGTCTTCCCGGGGGAAAGGGGGCCGGTCAGACCGCGGAAAAAAGCAGATCCGGGAAAGCGGGCGCTGTTCCGGGATCTGCTTTTCAAAGAGCAAGGAGCCGACGCTCAGCAGTAGGCAGCGATCAGACGGTCGATCTCCGCGGCGACCTCCGCCGCGATGGGCAGATCTTCCGGCACGAGGTCGAAGAGGGGCGCGCGCACGCCGCCCAGATCGGGACCCCCGCGCCGGCGGATGACCTCCTTGATCATGGCGTACATGTTGCCCTTGCCGGAGCACATCTTGTAGATCACATGGCAGCAGCTGTCCTGGATCTCCCGGGCGCGCAGGATCTCGCCCTGCTTCACCAGCTCGAAGATCTTCAGGTACAGTTCTGGCATCACGCCGTAGGTGCCGCCGATGCCGCCCACGGCCCCGGCCACCAGACCGGAGAGCAACTGCTCATCGGGCCCGTTGAAGACCAGCGCGCCCTCGTCCCGCCACATCTCGATGTCCTGGATGGGCATGGAGGAATTCTTCACGCCGATGACCCGGGGATTCTTCAGCATCTCCCGCAGCAGGGCGCTGCTCAGAGCCACGCCGGCGAGCTGGGGGATGTTGTAGATCACGAAGTCGGTGTTGGGCGCGGCGTCGGAGATGTCGTTCCAGTATTTGGCGATGGCATAGGGGGGGAGGTGGAAGTAGATGGGCGGGATCGCGGCGATGGCGTCCACGCCCAGGCGCTCCGCATGGGCGGCCAGCTCCCGGCTGTCGGCGGTACTGTTGCAGGCCACATGGGCGATGACGACGACGCGGCCCTTGGCCACGGCCATCACGTTCTCCAGCAGCAGCTGGCGCTCCGCCACGGACTGATAGATGCACTCGCCGGAGGAGCCTCCCACATAGAGGCCCGTGACGCCCTTCTGGATCAGGTGCTCGGTGAATCCCCGCACCCGGGCGGGGGAGATGGCGCCTGTCTCGTCGTAGCAGGCATAGAAAGCGGGGAAGATCCCCTCATATCTTTTCAGATCGCGCATGGAGTCCTCCTTGCAGAGAATGATTCGCGGGGACGGGTCGCCTTCAAAGCAGCACTTTGAAGACCACGCGGGAGAGGGGCTCGGGCCCCTCCACGGCCATGCCCGGCCGGTGCGCGTCGCCGGGGAAGAGCACAAGGAACGTGCCGGGGGCGAGGACGATCTGCTGCTGCGCCTTGCAGGTCCCGCCCCAGTAGTCGCCGCGCTGCTCGCGCAGTTCCATCGAGGCGCTGTCCGCGATGTCCACCCGTTCCCGGCCCTGCGTCAGCGCGAAGATGTCGAGATAGCGCTCGTGGTGTTCGTACAGACGGCTCTCGTCCGTGCTGCTGGTGACCTCGAAGCGGGTGACAAAGAGCGCGTCCCCCTCCAGCTGCCGTTTTTCGGTGGGGACCTGCGCCAGAAAGCCCGCTGTCAGCAGGTCCAGGGCCCGGTCCAGCCGGGGGTGGATGCCCCGGTAGCGCGGGGCGTCTGAGAGAGCGGCGCAGATCATCGGCTCAGCCTTTCACGGCGCCCATGGTGATGCCCTTGGTGAAGTATTTCTGGAAGAGCAGGAACACCACGATGATGGGGATGGCGGCCAGGGAGGCGCCCGCCATGATCAGACCGTAGTCGGTGGAGTTCTCGGCCTGCATGGTGGCGATGCCCAGGGAGATGGTCAGATTGTTGCTGCTGGTGAGCATGATCAGCTGCATGAAGTAGTCGTTCCAGGAGTTGATGAAGGTGAAGATCGCCAGGGCCCCCACGCCGGGCTTGATCATGGGATAGACCACCGTGGTGAAGGTCTTCAGCTCGCTGGCGCCGTCGATGCGGGCGGCCTCCAGCATCTCGCCGGGGATGCCCTCGGCGAACTGCTTCATCAGGAACACGCCGAAGGGCCAGCCTACGGTGGGCAGGATCACGGCCCAAATGTTGTCATAGAGCCCCAGGGAACTCATCTCCCGGATCAGCGGGATCAGGATGACCTGCTTGGGCAGGGCCATGGCGGCCACGATCAGCGAGAAGAGCAGGAAACGGCCGGTGAAGCGCTTCTTGGCCAGGGCATAGCCGGCCATGGAGGCGGTCAGACAGGTGAGGAGCATGGCCATCACCGCCATGAAGACGGTGTTGAGCAGCCAGCGGATCGCGCCGGGGATCGTGGGCCCTTTGAGGGCGCCGATCTCGAACAGCGGTGCGCTGCGTTTGGAGAAGAGCACCTGGAAGTTGCGCAGCGTGAGCTCCTTGGGCCACCAGTCCGGGGTGGGCGAGCCGATCGCCTGGGGGGTCTTCAGCGCGCCGGTGACGATCCAGTACAGCGGGAAGAGGAAGAGGAAGGCCAGCACGATCAGGATCACCAGACAGAAGATCCTGTAGGCCAGAGAACTGCCGTTGTTTTTGACCATATCCAGCACCCCCTTACTTTTCCTTCGCCATGCGGAACTGCACGGCGGAGAGGATCGCGATGAAGATCGCCAGGATCACGCCCATGGCGTTGCCGTAGCCGAAGCGCTGCAGCTTGAAGGCGGTGTAGTAGATGTAGAACATGATCGTCTCGGTGGCGTAGTTCGGTCCGCCGGAGGTCAGCAGCTGGATCAGCGCGAAGCACTGGAAGGAGTTGATGGTGGTGATGACCAGGATATACAGCGTGGTGGGCATGATCTGGGGCCACTTGATGCGCCAGAAGACCTGCATGTTGTTGGCGCCGTCCACTTCGG
>JAFZOC010000047.1 GCA_017550765.1 Oscillospiraceae bacterium | reverse complement strand
TAGAAGGCCGCCTTGATCATGCGCAGGGAGAAGGGCAATTTCGTCACCGTATAGGCCAGGACGATCAGCAGGCGGACGTTATCCTTGAAATACAGGTTCTGGTATCCCACATACCAGACGTCCGTGGAGTTGAAGTAGATGCGGTAGGAATAGCAGATCAGGATCGTGGGCAGGAGCCAGGGGAAAAGCAGCGCGTATTCCAGCACCACGCCGGTGCCCTTGTTTTTCTTCTTGAAAATGTAGTTGCAGGCCACCACCACGATCACACAGGCCAGAGCCGCCGCCAGCGCCGACAGGATGAAGCTCAGCCGGATGCCGCCCAGCGTAGAGGTGTTGGAGAACACACCGGAGATCGAGCCCGGGATCGTCTTGTACTTGCCGCGGTCGGTCAGGAACTGGTAATCCTGCTTGCCGAAGTAGTTGATCAGGGTCCAGTGGCTCAGGTCCAGCGTCTTCGAGCGGATGGCGCTGTAGGTCTGGAAGGAGAAGACGACGATCATGACCACCGGCGTCATGTAGATGATGAAGAGCACATAGGCGTAGATGTGCGCCAGCACGTTCCAGACGGGATGCTCGATCTTCTGCTTCTGGAGCTTGGCCTTGGTCTTGGAGACCGACAGGTAGTGCCCTTTGCGCTCATAGGCGGAGAGCACCGTCAGCAGCACGATCGTGAACATGGCCAGGATGATCGACATCAGGGCCGCGCGGGCCTGGGGGAAATACTCGTCCGCGTTGGAGGAGCCCGCCAGACGCACGATCTCGGGGTTGATGGAGTCATAGCCCAGGAGGGTCGGGGCGCTCATGGCGCACAGGCCCGTGATAAAGGTCATGACCGTCAGGGAGAAGAGCGTGGGGATCAGGGTCGGGAAGACCACCTTCCACAGCACCTTGAAAGGCCGCGCGCCCATGTTCCGCGCCGCTTCCACCGTGTTGTAGTCGATGCTGCGGATCGCGTTGCGCAGGAAGAGCATATGGTTGGAGGTGCAGGCGAAGGTCATGGTGAAGAGCACCGCGTTGAACCCGGAGAACCAGCCGGAGTTGAAGCCCGGAAAGGCCTCTTTCAGGGCGCTGGTCAGGATCCCGTCGCCGGCGTAGAGGAACATGTAGCCCGTCACCAGCGCGACGCCGGAGTAGATCATGGTGGTCATATAGCCCATGCGCAGGATCGACGCGCCTTTGATGTCGAAGTACTCTGTCAGCAGCACGATCGAGATGCCCACCACGTTCACCGTGATCACCAGGCATACCGCCAGTTTCAGGGAGTTCCAGATGTAGCTGCTCATCTTGCCCGCCATAAAGAAGCGGATGATCGCCCAGGGGTCCGCCGTCCCGTCCGCATTCTTCACGCGAAAGATGCTCGTCAGGGTGTTGAGACAGGGCATCAGCATGAAGCCGAAGAACAGATAGGCGAAGAAGGCGATGCCGAAGATGCGCAGGATCCATTCCGGGCGGAGCCTTCTGTCAAGGGTCTGGCTCATTTCTCCACCTCTTCTTCCTGCTCAGGGACATAGGCCATGATGTCCGCCGGGTCCAGGATCACCTGGACCTGCTGCCCCTCTTCGTAGATACGGACGCCGTCGTTCTTCTCGATGACCTTCAGCGTCTGGCAGCCCAGATCGATGTAATATTTGATATACAGTCCGTAATACTCCCGCATGGACACCACGCCCGGCAGCGCGACCTGGCCCGGCAGCGGATCCACGTTCACATGCAGGCGCTCCAGACGGACATAGTTGTGCTTGGCAGGATCCACATCCGCGCCGGCCTTGACCAGGGTCTGCACCACTTCGTCGCAGAGCCTGTTGATATCGCCGATGAAGTTGCACACGAACTCCGTCCGGGAGTGGTTGTAGACCTCGTTGGGCGTACCGATCTGCTCGATGTAGCCCTTGTTGAAGACCGCGATCCGATCCGACAGGGTCAGGGCCTCCTCCTGGTCGTGGGTGACATAGATGGTGGTGATGCCGAAATCCTTCTGCATCTTTTTCAGCTCATTGCGCAGCTGGACGCGGAGCTTGGCGTCCAGGTTGGAGAGCGGCTCGTCCATGCAGATGATGGCCGGTCCCGTCACCAGGGCGCGGGCGATGGCCACGCGCTGCTGCTGGCCGCCGGAGAGCTGGGAGACGGCTTTGGCCAGCTGCTCGTCCGACAGGTCCACTTTCCTCGCGATCTCGCGGACCTTCTTGTCGATCTCCGGCTTTTTGAGCTTTTGGATCTTCAGGCCGAACGCGATGTTGTCATAGACCGTCATGGTCGGGAACAGGGCGTAGCTCTGGAAAACGATGCCGATATTGCGCTTCTCGATGGGCACGTGGGTGATGTCCCGGCCCTTGACGACGACGGTGCCGGACACAGGCTGTATGAAGCCGGTGATGGTGCGCAGCGTGGTGGTCTTGCCACAGCCGGAGGGCCCCAGGAAGGTAAAGAACTCCCCTTCCTTCACATGGACGTTGATGTCGTGCAGGGCGATGAAGTCATCGAACTTCACAACGATGTCTTTCAGTTGGATCATAGCGCATTGCTCCTTTACTTCGTCTCTTTCTTCGCGTAGCGAACGGGCGTCCGTGAAGGTCCTCGCAGCTGAGGGCGCTCACGGCCGCCCGCACGGTCGATATGGGTATGGCGAGCCGGGATCCCCGGCTCGCCATATGGACTTATCGCTGTCTTCGCTTTACTCGGCCTTCTGGACCAGAGTCGCCCAGTCGAGCGCATCCCAGTCGGGCTCGGCGGGAGCGTCATTGGCGTCCTTCCAGTAGAAGCCCAGGTTGGTCATGATGTTGGTCCACTCAGCGCTGTGAGAGGCGACATACTCGGCATAGGTCAGATCGGTGCCCGCGATCTTGGTCAGGGCGAAGTTGGGCAGCTGGTAGATGGCAGGGATGCCATCGGGGTACAGCTTGCCGGCAGCAACGGTGTTGCAGGGGAAGGAGTCGAACTCTTCGCCCCAGGCAGCCTGGATCTCGGCAGAGCCGAACCACTCGGCAAAGGCCTTGACAGCCTCGGTCTGCTCGGCGGTGCGGCCTTCGCGGTCGAGGATGCCGATGTACTCAGCGATGTAGTAGGTGCCGTCCTTGATGTC
>JAFZOC010000046.1 GCA_017550765.1 Oscillospiraceae bacterium | reverse complement strand
GGCGGACGCAGGAGCTCCCCCTCACGCGGCTGAAATACACCGATATGCAAAGAAACGTGGACTTTTTTGCAAAGAAACGGGAAGAAACGGGGGCTTTTTGGAAGCCCCCGTTTTTTGCTGCTCTCTATGCTGCCCGGCAGGGCATGAACGCCTGAGGGCCCGGGGCCGGACCTGCCACAGGCTGCTCAGCTCTTGTCGACAGAGAAGTCGTACACGTCGGACATCCCGCAGTTGTAGCAGGTGTAGGCGAAGGTGATGTAGTGGATCTGCGCCCCGTCCCAGCAGGCATCTTCGATCGGCCAGACCTCGCCGCCGCAGCGCCAGCAGCGGCCGACCGGGCGAGAAGCGGGGTGGTCGTAGCCGTATATCATGGCGGTGGTCTCGTCCCGGGGCTCTTCCGGCTCTTCAGAACGGTCTTTCGCGCGCGGATCTTCCGTCATCTCTCTCCCTCCTGTGCTCTGTCTCGCTGGCTGTTCCCGCCTTTGCCGGAGCGCAGATCCGGCAGGACCGAGCGCCACGGAGACGGATCGGTGGCTGTCGGTCCGGCGGTCGTATCCGGACTTGTCCGGCCCGGGCGGCGGCTCGCTGCCCTTCCCGGCGCCTGCCGCGCCGCTGCGTCCGGCGCGGAGCTCATCCCAGCAGATACTGGAAGAAGACCGGGATCCGCTCCTCCCAGGCGGCCTCGCAGTGCATGGCCCCCGGGACCACCCGCGCCGCCACATCGGCGCCGGACTTGGTGAGGAGCTTCGCCACGTCGAACATGCCGCTGAGGGCATGCCGGTGTCCGGCGACCTCGCCGCTGCCCATGTCCATGTAGATGCTCGTGGGGGAGCGCAGGTCCCGGCTCCGGATCAGCTCCGCCAGGGCTTTGGGGTCCACCCAGAGACTGGGGGAGAGGGCGGCGGCCCGGGAAAAGACGGCATTATACTGCACCACTGCGTAGAGGCTCATCAGTCCACCCATGGAGCTGCCCGCGATCAGCGTGTGCGCCCTGTCGGGGAGGGTCCGGTAGGTCCGGTCGATCTCCGGCTTCAGGTCATCCACGAACCAGTCCATGGTGGCCCGGCCCAAGGCTTCGATCGTGCCGAGGCCCCGCCGGGAGAAGGTCCAGGGGGTATACTCGTTCAGCCGCCGGGTGCCCTCGGTGTTGCACTCCACCGCCACGAGGATCAGCGGCAGCTTCGTCTTCTCCAGGTAAGCTTTCATGCCCCAGCTCTTGCCGTAGGTGGCGTGGCTGTCATAGAACACATTGTGCCCGTCGAACATGTACAGCACCGGGTAGCGCTCCTCGCTGCCGGCGTAGTCCCGGGGGAGATACACGTACAGTCTGCGCCCGTCTTTGGTGGGCAGCTGTGGGATCTGGATCTTTTTCACACGGATCATGGTCATCGTCCTTTCGGCGCGGTCTGGCGGACCGATCTCTCGTCCCCCCATTATAGACGGTCTGCCGGACAGCGTCAACTGCAGCTGCGAATGACCCGTCTCCGGCGGGCAGCCCCCGGGAGCGACGGACAGAGACGCTGCAAATGTTGACTTTACGCCTCCATGTGGCTATGATAAGGAGGAAGGATCCCCGGGCGGCCGCGTCCGTCCGGGAGACACAGAACAAGACACACGAAACGAAGGAGGACATGCATATGCAGGTCGGGACCAAGCTGCACGGATCGGTGGTCAAACAGGTACGGGAGCTGCCTGAGCTCTCGGCGAGGCTCTGGGAGCTGGAACATGAGAAGACCGGGGCCCAGCTCGTCTGGCTGGAACGGGCGGATGAGAACAAGGCCTTCTCCATCGCTTTCAAGACCCTGCCGGAGGACTCCACCGGCGTGTTCCACATTTTGGAGCACTCGGTGCTCTGCGGTTCGGACAAGTACCCGGTGAAGGAGCCTTTCGTGGAGCTGCTGAAGAGCTCGGTGCAGACCTTCCTCAACGCCATGACCTACCCGGACAAGACGGTCTATCCCATCAGCAGCCGCAACGACCAGGACTTCCTGGACCTGATGGACGTGTACCTGGATGCGGTGCTCCACCCGGCGATCTATCACAAGCCGGAGATCTTTCGCCAGGAGGGCTGGCGCTATGAGCTGGGCGAAGAGACCAGGTACACCGGCGTGGTGTTCAACGAGATGAAGGGCGCTTTCGGCTCGCCCTATACCGTGCTGTTCAACGCCATCAGCGAGCTGCTCTTCCCGGACAACTGCTATCGCTTCGTCTCCGGCGGCGATCCGGCCCACATCCCGGATCTGAGCTATGAGCAGTTCCTGGCCGACCACCGGCGCTACTACCATCCCTCCAACGCCCGGATCGCGCTGGTGGGCAGCGTGGATCTGGACGCGGCGCTGGAGAAGATCGACAGCTTCCTGTGCGGGTACGACCGGCAGGAGATGGTCTTCGACATCCCCATGCAGGAGCCCGTGAAGGCGCTCACCTGCGAGATCCCTTATGAGGTGGGGCAGGAGGAACCGCTGGAAGGCCGCGCGATCGTCTGCGGCGCCCGCACCTTCTGCCGTTTCGACGAGCAGCAGCGCACCTTCGCCGCCCACATCCTGGCCGACTACCTGGCCGGGGACAACGACGCGCCGCTGAAGAAGGCGGTGCTGTCGGCGGGCCTGGGCCAGGATCTGCAGCTGGACGTAGAGGACGGGCTCCAGCAGGAGATCGTCTGCTGGACCGTGTGGAACACCGACGCGGAGAAACTGGACGAGATCCACCGGACGGTCCGCGAGACCGTGGAGAAGATCGCGGCGGAGGGCCTGGACGCGCAGCGCCTGCAGGCCTGCTTCAACCATTTCGCCTTCCAGCGCCGTGACCGGGACAGCGGCTATGCCCCCCGCAGCCTGACCGAGGCGCTGACGATGCTGGACGCCTGGCTCTACGGCGGCGACCCCGCACAGCCCCTGCTGGTGGAGGACAGCCTGCACGCCCTGGAGCGGGAGCTGGACAGCGGATACTTCGCCGAGCTCCTGCGGGAACTGTTCCTGGACGAGGAACACATCGTCACGATCGTGCTGACGCCGTCCCACACCCTGGGCGAAGAGAAGGCCCGGCGCGAGGCGGAGCGCGTGGCGGCGGAGAGCGCGGCCTGGACCGAGGACCGCAAGGCGGAACTGCAGCGGCAGGCGGAGAGCCTGGCCGCCTGGCAGCAGACGCCGGACAGCCCCGAGGCCCTGGCTACGATCCCGGTGCTGAAGCTCTCCGACCTGAAGGAACAGCCTGCAGAGCTGCCCATGACCGTGGGCCGGCTGGGCGGGATCCAGGTGCTGCGCCACAAGACCGCCGGGAAGCTCCTGGCCTTCAAGACCATTTTCAAGGCCACGGACCTGGCGCTGGAGGAACTGCCAAAACTGGTGGTGCTCTGCTCGACCCTCGGCATCATGGGCACGAGACGCCACAGCGGGGAAGCGCTGCAGATGCTGGTCAAAGAGCGGATCGGCAAGCTGAAGATCCAGCCCAACGTGCTCCCCGGGAGCGACCCGGAGCACTGCAGGGTGCAGCTGACGGCCTCGGTGGTGTGCCTGGAGGAACAGGGCGTGCCTGCGGCGGAGCTCCTGCGGGAGATCCTCACCGAGACGGATCTGAGCGACAGGCGCCTCCTGCGGGATCTTCTGCAGCAGGCTGCCCTGAACGCCCAGATGGCCATGTCCTCCGCCGGCCATCAGTACGCCATGATGCGCACCTGCGCCTACAACAGCGCCCACGGCGTGGCGAAGGAGCATATCGCCGGAACGGAGCTGGCCCTGCGTCTGAAAAAGTGGAGCACGGCGGAGGACGCCGCGCTGGACGGGCTCCTCGAAGGTCTCTCACGTCTGCTGCGCAAGTGCGCGACGGCGGAGCGGCTGACCCTCTCGGCCACGGAGAACGTCCCGGAGGACCTTCTCGAACTGCTGATCGCCGCTTTCCCCAGCGACGGCGTCGTACCGCCGGCGGAGGCGACCTACGCGCCTTTGGGCACGCGGCGTGAGGGCATCCAGATCCCGGCGGCGGTGGGCTACGCCTCCCGGGCCACGGACCTGCGGACCTGCGGTATGGGCTACAGGGGCAGCATCCCGGTGCTGGCCAATATCCTCAACTTCGTCTATCTCTGGAGCGAGATCCGCGTCCAGGGCGGCGCCTATGGCTGCGGACTCATGGGTCGGGACAGCGGCGATCTGGGCTTCTACACCTATCGCGACCCCCAGCCGGGACGCTCTCTGGGCGTGATCGACCGGGCGGCGGAGTTCGTGCGGGGCTTCTGCGCTGAGGACCCCGACCTCACGGGCTTCATCCTGGGCTCCGTGTCCACGCTGGACCCGCTGCTGACGGAGGAGGAGCGCCGCGACCTGGCGGAAGACCGCTTCTTCAAAGGCGTGGGCCAGGAGGACGTCTGCCGCTGGTATTCAGAGCTCCTGCACACCACGCCTGCTGACCTGCTGGCCCTCTGCCCGGCCCTGGACGCGATCCGGGAGCGGCAGACCGCCTGCGTGGTGGGCGGCAGCGCCCAGCTGGACGCCTGCGGCGAGCTCCTCGAGAGCCGCCTGACGCCGTGAGACGCAGGCGCGTCCCCGGGCAGACCTGATCGAGCATGAAAGGCAGCCGGTCTCGGATGAGACCGGCTGCCTGTTTCACGTATGTCGCCGGGAAGATGACGGAGGACCGGCGCCCTCAGCCCTGGCAGAGCAGCGCGATCAGCCGCTCCGCGTCCAGGCCCAGGAGATAGCGGGAGACGTCGGTCCCCGACAGAGCAGCCCGAAGGGCGTCCTGCTCCAGGGGACAGCCCAGGAGCGTGGCGGCCAGCTCTTCCGGCTCGACAGAGCTGAAGAAATCGCCCACGAACTGCAGCGCCGCGATCCGTCCGCGCTCCAGGCGCAGCCGTGCCTCCACCGTGCCGCAGCCCTCGAAACGCCGCCGCAGGACCTGATCGCAGGGGGGCGAGGCGCCGAAGGTCCACTCCCAGGTCCCGTAGCGCGTCCGACAGAGCGCGTCGATCTGCCGGAGCTCCTCGGCGCCGAAGCGCATGAGCTCGCCTGGGAGCTGCCGCTGCAGCTCCTGCAGCAGCCGCGCACGGAACTGGGGCATATCCATATCTTCCGGCAGAGCCGGCCGCAGCAGCGTCACCCGGCTGCGCACCGAGGCGACTCCCTTGGAGCGGATCTTCTCGGGATCTGCCCGCAGGGCCCGGGCCATCTTGTCCAGATCCGTGTCGAAGAGCAGGGTGCCGTGGTGCATCACACGGCCCTGGCGGACATACTGGGCGCTGCCGGAGACCTTGCGCCCGTCCAGGACCATGTCGTTTCGCCCGGTGAGCTCCACGGGGAGGCCCATGGCCCGCAGCGCCTGAAGCACCGGCCGGCAGAAGCGCCCCAGGTCCAGGACGCCGCCGGGGGCGTCGGTGATGTAGCTGTAGTTCAGGTCGCCCAGGTCGTGGTAGACGGCGCCGCCGCCGGAGAGACGGCGCACCACCTGGATCTGCTCCGCCTCCACATAGGCCCGGTCGATCTCGGCGAGAGCGTCCTGATGCTTGCCGATGACGACGGCGCTGCGGCTCTGCCAGAGCAGCAGATAGCTCCGGTCCCGGGGGAGGCTGTCGAAAGCCACCTGTTCCGCGGCCAGGTCCCAGGCGGCGTCGGTGCCGTCCAGTATCAGATAGGCGAGACGATCGATGGGAGATCCCTCCTCTCACAGAGCCTGCCCGCCTGTGCGGGGCAGCCCATCTCAAGGAAACAGTATAGAACAGCGCTTTGGGAAAAGCAAGGGCCCGATCCGCCCGGATCCGCGCTTGCGGCCCGGGGCAGATCGTGCTATAGTGGGACGCAGAACGACACGAAGGGCATAGCCCAAGGAGGGACATATGGACGATAGGACGGGAAAGAGCGGCGATATCCATCAGGATCTGGAACTGCAGGACTGCCCCTACTGCGGCGGGCCCGGCCTGCTGGAGGAGGAGAACGGCTGGTGCTGGTACGCGGTCTGCATGGACTGCGGGGCCCATACCGCGCACTTCGAGTATCGCAGACCGAGCGAGCGCCGGGAGGCGGCGGAGAAGGCCGCCCATCTCTGGAACATCGGGAAGATCCTGCGCAGCGGCCTGGGAGACTGAGCCCAGCGCCTGCGAGAGATCAAGGCACAGAGAGGGGGAGCGCATATGCGGCTGACGCTCTTGGATCCGGCGGATGGTCAGATCCGCGTCAAGAAGGGCCCCTGGGAGCCGGTGAGCCTCTCCCGGTCACCCGATGGGCGCTACGCTGTGGCGGAGATCTTCGCCAACGAGCTCTTCGTCGCCCTGGAGATCTTGGACGAGGACGGGGAGGACCTGGTGGGCCGCTATGTGGATCACTTTACGGACATGGACATCGTCCCCATGCTCAAGCGCTATTCGGTGGACTGGAGCTGCATCTGCTATGGCTTTGCAAAGCTCGTCCTCTTCGCGCCGGAGATGTCGGAGGAGTTCGGCGGCTATTTCGACCATACCATGCGGCGTTTCTGGTTCGACCGGGAGCTGTATGAGCGCAAGTACCTGGAGATGCACGGCGTCCCGGCTCCGCACCGGGACAAGTCCCGTGAGAAAGAAGGACGGGAGGAGAGCGGACATGAAGAACGATAGAAGGCCCTGTCGGCGATCCGGAAAGGCGCGTCTGCGCTGGATCGCCCTGGCCCTGATCCTGGCCCTGGCGCTCTGCGCCTGCGGCGGCCAAAAGGGCGAGCCCGTCGTCCTGGAGGACCCGGAGGGCGTGGTCCCGACCGAGGAGCAGGATCTGCCCCCGGTGCTGGTGACAGATCCCCCGGTCCCCGCCCCGGCGGAAGAGGAGGATCTGGTCTGGGACGGCCCGGCGGAGTTCCTGCCGGCCGACCCCATGGGCGGGGATGTGGCCGCCAACATCCGGACGTCGCTGGAGACGATCGTCTCCGGCGCGGGGAGCCTGCAGGAAGAGCTGCGGAAGGTGGAGCGTCTGGCGGCCTGTTATCGGGACGCGGGCCTGACGGCGGAGACCCAGGCGGAGATGAACGCGGCGGCGGCTCTGCCCTACCAGGTCTGGGACACGGAGCTCAACAGCCTTTGGGCGCGGCTCCAGACGGAGCTGGACGCCGCTGCCAGGGAGACGCTCCTGCAGGAAGAGATCGAATGGATCTCGCTGCGGGACCAGCTGGCCGCCCAGGCGCTGGAGGACTATCGCGGCGGCAGCATCTACCCCATGCTGCTGCAGGAGGAGAACGCGTCTCTGACCCGCGTGCGCTGCTATCAGCTGGCCCGGATCCTGGCCGGGGCCCGCAGCGAGGAGTTCCGGCTCCCGGCGCGGACGGTGGCCGGCGGTTACGGTGAGCCGGTTGGAGCTGGCGGCTTCGATATGCTCAGCATCTACCCCGGCATGGAGAACAGCTACATGGCGCGCTTCAGCGCGATCCGCCTGGGCGTGGCCGAGGGAGAAGCGGTCCCCGACGGGGAGGGCAGGCTGCTCCTCCATGGGCAGGACGGCCTGGAGGCTGAGATCGTCTACGGCTGGGACGGCGCCGTGTTCACGGTGACGAAAGACGGCGGGCCCTTCCACGCGGGCGACAGCTGGACCCTCTCCCGCGCCTGCTGATCGGACAGACGGCGGCGCGT
>JAFZOC010000045.1 GCA_017550765.1 Oscillospiraceae bacterium | reverse complement strand
GGACGCGGGGAACTATCTCTGCATCGTGGGGGAGAACGGCTCCGGCAAATCGACGCTGATGAAGGGCCTCCTGGGCCTGAAAGCGCCGGACAGCGGCACGATCGTCTTCGGAGACGGGCTCAAGAGCACAGAGATCGGCTATCTGCCGCAGCAGACCCAGCTCCAGCGGGATTTCCCCGCCAGCGTCTGGGAAGTGGTGCTCTCCGGCTGCCTGAACTCCCTGGGCAGACGCCTGCGCTACAGCGCCGCGGACAGGGAGCGGGCGGCCTTCAACATGGAGCGCATGGGCATCGAGGAGCTGAAGGACAAGAGCTACCAGGCCCTCTCCGGCGGTCAGCAGCAGCGGGTGCTCCTGGCCCGGGCCCTCTGCGCCACCAAGAAGATGCTGCTCCTGGACGAGCCGGTGACCGGGCTGGACCCGATCGCCACGGGGGAGATGTATAACCTCATCAAGCTCGTGAACCTCTGCGACAGCATCACCGTGATCATGGTGTCCCACGACATCCACGCCGCGGCCCGCTATGCCACACACATCCTGCACCTGGGGCAGAAACAGCTCTTTTTCGGGACCTCTGCGGAGTACCGGGAGAGCGACCTGGCCCGCCGTTTTTTGGGAGGGCATCGGCTATGAACGAGTTCATACATATGTTCTCCTTCCATTTCATCCAGCGGGCGCTGCTGGTGGGGAGCCTGGTGAGCCTGTGCGCGGCGCTCCTGGGCGTGTCCCTGGTGCTCAAGCGCTATTCCATGATCGGCGACGGCCTGAGCCATGTGGGCTTCGGCGCCTTGGCGATCGCCTCGGCCCTGCATGTGGCTCCGCTGCTGGTGGCTGTGCCCGTGGTGGTGGCCACGGCGATCCTGCTCCTGCGCCTCAGCCAGAACAGCAAGATCAAGGGCGACGCCATGATCGCGATCATCTCCTCGTCCGCCCTGGCCATCGGCGTGATCTGTGTGTCGGTGACCACCGGCATGAACACCGAGGTCTCCAGCTACATGTTCGGCAGCATCCTCTCCCTGAGCCGCAGCGACGCGGTGCTCAGCGCGATCCTGTCGGCGGCGGTGCTGGCCCTCTTCGTGCTGTACTACCCCCGGCTCTTCGCTGTGACCTTCGACGAGACTTTCGCCAAGGCCACCGGCACCCCGGCGCAGCGTTACAACATGCTGCTGGCGGTGCTCACGGCGGTGACCGTGGTCCTGGGCATGCGGATGATGGGCGCGCTGCTGATCTCCAGCCTGATCATCTTCCCGGCCCTCTCGGCCATGCGCGTCTGCGCCAGCTTCAAGCGGGTGACGGTCTCCGCGGCCTGCATCTCCGTGGGCTGCTTTGTCCTGGGCGTCGTCGTCTCCTATTTTCTGGAGACCCCCACCGGCGCCACGATCGTGGCCGCGGATCTGCTGTGCTTTGCCGTCTGCTGCCTGATCGGGAAGAGATAAGGCAGCCCGGCGGGCCGGCCTCCGACCCGCTGTCCGAGATCCCGCCATCGCGTACGGAGTCTGGCCAAGCGTCCGAGACCCGGCCATCGCGTCAGGGGCCCGGCCACGACGACGCGGTCCCCGCCCCGAAGGCCAGGCGTCAGGGACATGGCCCCTCCGGCCCTCCATACAGGACATGGATGTTAGCACTCAGGATATTGGAGTGCTAAAATTCACATCCTGTTCATATATTGTGCTATATTCGTTCAAAAATGTATGCTATCTTATATACACGATGAAACGAAAGAAATGAACGCTTCGTCGAGAATGGATCGGTTGATAATATATTTATGGAGGGATAGATCATGTTCGAACTCATTCCGTTCACCCGTCACGTTTCCGTGTACGACCCGTTCCGCGCCTTCGACGAGATGCAGCGCAACTTCTTCAACGAGCAGCACCCGGTCCTGGGCTTCCGCACCGACGTCAGCGATAACGGTGAGGCCTACAAGCTGGAGGCGGAACTGCCCGGCTTCAAGAAGGAGGACATCCACATCGACGTGGAGGACGACTGCCTGACCATCAGCGTGGAGCGCAAGCAGACCAAGGACGACAAGAACGTCAACTACGTCAAGCGCGAGCTTATCTTAGGCACCTTCCGCCGCAGCTTCGACGTCTCCGGCATCGAAGTGGACAAGATCCAGGCGGCCTATCAGGACGGCATCCTGACCCTGACCCTGCCCAAGAAGGTCGAAGTCAAGCCCGCCTGCAGGAAGCTGGAGATCCAGTGAGCGCAGGCCGGAGTTTTGAGATCTGAGAAGGGCGCCCGACAGGGCGCCCTTCTTTTGTCATTCATTCTTGGAACAAGTTGCAACGAGAATAAAGGGTATTGCTGTAGATCACGGGTATTACTGTGGAGTGGTGTCAGTACTTGTGGTCTTCGTAGAAGGCAGTCAGATCATCATAACCATTCTCTAGCCTGTAGTTTTTGCCGTACACATCGCTTTTTGATACAAATACTTCACCGCTTGTCAGGATCAAAACTCGATTCCAGGAGTTGGATGAATACTGTAGTTTGTTGTCAAGTACATATGATGCCTTGGTGTACCAAAAAGTGCCTTTGACATTTCCGGTCAGAGAAACGCGTCCCCAATGAAAACCTCCGGGACAAGATAGTTGCCCGCCGGCTGCGGTCCAACCTACACCGCTCCCGTTAAACTGCAAGCCCGCATCCTGACTTGTGACCCATACGAGTCCCAGCTCATAGTCGGGGCTGACGTAGAAGTAATATGGAGTTGGATCTATAACGTTACCCCAATCATCGCATTTATATCCTACCAGGATCGGATCGGATGAAAAGTAATTTCTGGCGTTTTCCGCAGTCAGTTCGACAGAGACATATTTGCATTCACGCGCAGCGATCAAGTCTTGTTCCAGAACACAAGCGTGAGATTCTGTTTCGCCATCAGGGCGAATTTTGGAAAAACCGTCCTCTTCAAAAACGATCCAGCGATAGCCGTCTATATTGAGGGACCCGCTTGCAGGGTCAGCCGACCAAGAGGCGGTATATGCATTATAGAGATAGGTCCCGTCCGCGCGGAGGTCGAAGCTTTGATCATAGCCCGGACACTCCACTACCCAAGTCCCCACAAAGGGCTCCATGGCCGCAGCATAGGCCGCCTCAGCGTCCGCTTCGGCCTGCTTTGCCGCGGCGTCGTCATAGACCAGCCGGGCCGCCTGAAGGACGGCGTAGTTGTGTACCTCTGCCTGCTCGGCGGGGCTGAGGGCCGCCCAGGCCGCCTCCGCCGCCTCGACGGCGTCCTTGCTGTCCAGGCCGATGACGCCCAGGGCGCCGATCTGCTGCTCCACCAGCGCAGCGGGAGAGGGCGTCTCCTCCGGCTGCTCCACGGGCTTGGCCTCCTCCGTTTCCCCGCAGGCGCAGAGGGACAGCAGCATCCCCAGCGCCAGCAGCAGCGCGATCCATCGTTTCATATCCGATCCTCATTGTTTGGATATCTGTCCATTTTATAATTCTATCATACCAGCTTTCTCTGCCTTTGACAAGTTTTTCCTTGCCAGGGCCGCGCCTTCGTGATACCATGCCTTTGAGAGGTGAGAGCATGATCTTCGATACCCACGCCCATTACGATTCCGGCGCCTTCAACGCCGACCGCTATGAGACCCTGGAGGCCGTCCACGCCGCCGGCGTCGGGCTGATCCTGGATCCCGGCTGCGAGCTGCGCAGCAGCCGCATGGCGATCGAGCTGGCCGAGCGCTATCCCTTCGTCTACGCCGCGGTGGGCGTCCACCCGGAGGACATGGACAAGGTCGACCTGGAAGCCTACGCCGAGATCTGCGAGCTGGCCCGGCATCCCAAGTGCGTGGCCATCGGCGAGGTGGGCCTGGACTACTACTGGGACGCCTCCCACAAGGAGGAGCAGAAGGCCCTCTTCCGCCGGCAGATCGAGCTGGCGCTGGAATTATGTAAACCTGTGATCGTCCACGACCGGGAGGCCCACGGGGACTGTCTGGACATCGTGCGGGACTACCCGGAGGCCACGGGGGTCTTCCACTGCTATTCCGGCAGCGCGGAGATGGCGGCGGAACTGCTCCGACGCGGCTGGTATCTGGGCTTCGACGGACCGATCACTTACAAGAACGCCCGCAAGGCGCTGGAAGTGCTGGAGATCTGCCCCGCGGACCGGATCCTGATCGAGACGGACAGCCCCTATCTCAGCCCGGTGCCAATGCGGGGCAAGCGCAACGACTCCCGAAACCTGCGTTTCGTGATCGACAAGATCGCCGAGGTCAAGGGCCTGACGCCGGAAGAGGTGGAGCAGGTCACCTGGGACAACGGCAGGCGCCTCTTCGGCATCGTGTGACCTGGGCTCTTGTACATCGCCTGCAAATAAGGACAGCGCCCCATATGGGGCGCTGTCCTTATTTGCGCGCATATCGGTCCGGGCCACATCAGCCGTACTGGGCGTAGACGTCGGAGTAGTCGCGGCCTTCCACATCGGCGTGGAACTCGCCGCCCAGCTTGTCCATGGTCCGCTGCCAGGCCTCGCTCCCCTCGGTGTAGGGGGTGGGGATGTAGTCGTTGTAGTTGTCGCCGGAATAGCCGTCCTTCACCGGTCGGCTGGACACACAGCAGGGGATGATGCTGCAGTCGGTGGTGACGATGCTGCCGTCTGCCCGACGCTCCACCTGCAGCTGGACGATCGCGGTATCCTTGTCGGTGGGAGCGGTGCTGCCGCCGAAGACCCAGTTGCCCATGCTGTATAGGATGACGCCGCCGTGGTACTGCTCGATCGGCTGCAGACAGTGGGAGTGGGAGCCGTAGATGAGGTCCGCACCGGCGTCGATGCAGGCGTGGGCCAGCTCCACCTGGTCGTCTCTGGGGGAATAGACCAGCTCCTTGCCCCAGTGGAAGGCGCAGATGACGTACTCCGCACCGTCCTCCCGCAGCTGCCGCACGGCGGCCACAGCGGGCTCGGGATCGATCTCCAGGAAGCCGGATCGATACGTGCCCGTACAGCAGTAGATGCCCACGGTGAGCCCGCTCTCCGTGGTGAAGAGCGATGTCTCTCCGTTCTTGCCGTAGGGCAGTCCGTAGCTCTCCAGCGTCTCATAGGTCGACTCGTAGCCCTGTTCGCCGAAGTCCTCGATGTGGTTGTTGGCGGTGGTGACGAAGTCCACGCCGCCCTCCAGCATGATCTGGGCGTAGGCTGTGGGGGCGCGGAAGGAGAACTGCTCGTAGGAGAAGAGCTTCTTGTCGCACAGGACGCACTCCAGGTTCGCCAGAGTCAGGTCGTCGTCGAGGAAGTATCCCACTGTGTTGGAGAAAGGCAGAGCATAGTCCTGCTTGATGTGATATTCGATGGAGCGTCCCTCGGTGGGGTCGATGAACTGCGGGGAGGCCAGGGTGCAGTCGCCCACGATGGAGAGGACGAAGCTGCGCTCCTCGAAAGCGGGCGTGGGCTCGGGCGTGGGCTCCGGGTCCTGCTCCGGCGGCTGGCTCTTGGCCACAGCGGCAACGGAGCTCTTGCCGTAGAGCTCTACGGGGAAATCGACCCGGTTCTGTTTGGCGCGCAGACCGATCAGGATCGCCAGCACGAGCAGACAGACCAGGGAAAAGATCTGGGGAAAGCGGATCTTCATGAGAACTACCTCAGATGTAGAGTTGGGTCAGGAACTGGGACATTATACTCCCGATCGGGGAAAAATGCAAGATGAAGAAGAACGCGTGCAGATCCTGCATCTTAATGAGCGCCGGCGGTCACTGCCGCGAGGGAAGAGGCCCCTGTCGGCCAATGCGCGCGATCCGCTCGGGGCTTACCAGATACGGGCGGCGAAGAGGAGCGACGGATAGCGAAAGGGCGCTCCGGGGGATCCCGGAGACGCCCTTTTCATGGCGCTTTAGCTTGATTAATCCCCTGGTTCTACCAGGGGTGGATAAAAAAGCCTTGGCAAATAAAACCCCCAAGTATAGAGTGATGTGGGTTTGCCGACCGCATCACAGGATACAAGGAGGTTTTATCGCAAGT
>JAFZOC010000044.1 GCA_017550765.1 Oscillospiraceae bacterium | reverse complement strand
TCCCCCTTCACGTTCGATATACGCAAAAATGGGAACTTTTTCGGAAGTTCCCATTTTTGCCTTTCAAGGTGTTCTATATCATGTGCCTCCGGGATCGACAGGGCTGCACACCGCGATGCGCTGCGATCGGATGCTGCGTTTTTATGAGAGCCTCGACAGACTGCGACGGATCTTGCGCGCGTTCCGTCGTAAAAAGTATATGGGAAGGGCGCGCACCCAGTGCGCGGGCTGCGAGGAGCATCCTGCGCGCAGGAAGACCGGTCCTCGACAGGTAGAGACAGGAACGGTCTTCGCAGAAACAGAGACAGGAACGGTCTTCGTTGCGAATTGACAAAGAGACTGTGGCGTGGTAAAATCTCAAATTATGATGGAAGAGTTATGGCCAATTCCAGCGGCATATGAGCGCCGCTGAAAGGATGATGATCATAGATATGGATAGAGAAAAGATCTTTTCTGATCCCAGGTACAGCCAGATCCAGCCCTTCTCCGAAAGAGTCTGGCTGTCTTCACCCACCATGCATGGGGAAGAGCAGTTCTATGTGGACGAAGCGATCCGCACGAACTGGGTCTCCACCATCGGAGAGAACATCGACGCAGTCGAGAACGCCTTTACCGCTAAGCTCGGCCGCCGGGCCGGCGTCGCGCTGGGCTGCGGGACGGCTGCGTTGCACCTGGGCATCCGTCTTTGCGGGGAGGAGCTCTATGGCCGGCCGAAGACCGGGCACGGGAGCCTGGAGGGGCACAGAGCCTTCTGTTCCGACATGACCTTTGACGCCACGGTGAATCCCGTGGCTTACGAGGGCGGCGAGGCGGTCTTCGTCGATACGGAGCGTGATACCTGTAACATGGATCCGGAGGCGCTGGAGCTCGCCTTCGAACGGTATCCTGACGTCAGGCTCGTGGTCGCAGCGCATCTCTATGGCAGCCCTGCCAAGGTCGATGAGATCAGAGCCATTTGCGACAGGCACCAGGCGCTGCTGGTGGAGGACGCTGCGGAATCTCTCGGATCTACATACAAGGGACGGCAGACCGGCTCGTTCGGCGATGTCGGCGTCATCAGCTTCAACGGCAACAAGATCATCACCGGATCCGCCGGCGGCATGCTCCTGACCGACTCGGTGGAGGCGGCGCAACGGGTGCGCAAATGGAGCACCCAGTCCCGCGATCCCGCGCCCTGGTATCAGCATTCCGAGATGGGCTATAACTATCGGATGAGCAACATCGTGGCCGGCGTCGTGCGCGGTCAGATCCCCCATCTGGAGGAACACATCGCCCAGAAGCGCGCGATCTATGAGCGCTATCGGGAGGGCTTCAAGGGCCTGCCCGTGCAGATGTCCCCCTATGACGCGACTAACAGCGTGCCCAACTTCTGGCTGAGCTGCATGCTGATCGACGAAGAGGCCATGTGTGCCCAAGAGCGGACAGATCTCTCCGCCAGCTTCCGGACGGAGCCCGGCAAGAGCTGCCCTACGGAGATCCTGGAGGCGCTCGCGGCGTTCAACGCAGAGGGCCGTCCGATCTGGAAGCCCATGCACCTGCAGCCGATCTACCGGGACCATGCGTTCGTGAGCCTGGGAGGAGACGTGAGCGCGGACATTTTCCGCCGCGGGCTCTGTCTGCCCAGCGACAACAAGATGACGTCGGAGCAGCAGAATCGGGTCATCGAGATCGTCAGAAGATGCTTTGACTGAGAGAGCGGGGAAGCACCTGCTGCGTGGAAGACTGTCTCGGGAGGGATGGATGATATGAGGACCATCGTAGTGGTCAGCAATGTTACCTCTGGCCTTTTCAGCTTCCGTCGTGAACTGATCGAGCGGCTGGCCAAGACGGAACGGGTGGTGATCCTGGCGAAGGATACCGGCAACGTCGAAAGATTCAGGGACTATGGCTGTGAGTTCCATGAGATGGACATCGAGGCCCACGGGAAAGATCCGATCAAGGAACTTCGCCTGCTGCTCGCCTTCCGCAAGTTCTTGCGAGAGCTGCGTCCGGACGTGGTGCTGACCTATACGATCAAGCCCAACGTGTACGCAGGTATGGCCTGCGCATCGCTGGGCATCCCCTACGTCGCCAATATCACGGGACTGGGTACGGCTGTCGAGAACGGCGGTCTCATGCAGAAGCTGACACTGTCACTATACCGTCGTGGCCTGCGGAAAGCCCAGATGGTCTTTTTCCAGAACAAGGAGAACGAACGTTTCCTGCTGGAGCGCGGCATCGTCAAGGGCCGATACGATCTGCTGCCTGGTTCCGGCGTCAATCTGGAGCGATATGAGGTCCTGCCCTATCCGCAAGGGGAGACGGTGGACTTCGTGTTCATTGGCCGGCTCATCAGGGAGAAGGGCATCGAACAGTATCTGGAAGCCGCACAGGCGATCCAGGAGCGACACCCTGAGACCCGCTTCCACATCTGTGGGAGCATGCGCCCCGCTTATGAGAAGAAGGTGGCAGAGCTGCACGAGAAGGACGTCGTGATCTATCATGGCCATGTTTCAGACATCGCGGAGATCCATGCCATGTCCGCCTGTACGGTCCACCCGACTTATTACCCCGAAGGGATGAGCAACGTGCTCTTGGAGAGCTGCGCCTGCGGCCGCCCCATCATCACCACTGACCGTCCGGGCTGCCGGGAGATCGTGGACGAGGGTGTCAACGGTCTCATCGTGCGACAGAAGGACAGTGCAGATCTCATCGCGAAATTGGAGGTCTTCCTGTCTCTGCCCTGGGAAAAACGCCGGGAGATGGGCTTGGCGGGACGCGCGAAGGTCGAGCGGGAGTTCGACCGCAAGATCGTGCTCGAAAAATACATGCGGGAGATCGAAAATGCCAGGCCTGAACTATAAGAAGATCTTCAAAACGCGCAAGATGCGCGCAAAGCTCCTGCACATGCTGCGCTTCGTACCGGATAGACCGATGATCCGGTTGCAGTACCGGATCAAAACTGGCCGGAAACTGGATCTGGAGCATCCCCAGCGCTTTACGGAAAAACTGCAGTGGTACAAGCTGTACTACCGCGATCCGTTGATGAAGCGATGTGTGAACAAGTTCGCTGTCAGGGACTACGTGGAACGGAAAGGGCTGGGAGATATCCTGGTCCCTTTGTACGGTCACTGGTCCCGCCCGGAGGATATCGATCTGGACGCGCTGCCGGAGCGTTTCGTTCTGAAAAAACAGCACGGCGGCGGCGGGCATGATGTGATCATCTGCACCGACAAGAGCAAGTTGGATAAGGAAAAGCTCGCGCAGCAGCTCGCCATCCGCAGCGAGACCGTGCCGGCAGGGGGCGGCGGCCGCGAATGGGCTTATTGGGAGATCGAGACCGGTATCGTCGCAGAGGAACTGCTGGAGGATGACCGGCATCCGGAAGCCGGCGTTGACGACTACAAATTCTTCTGCTACAGCGGCAGAGCGGAGTATCTGGTCGTGGACACGGACCGCTACATCGGCCATAAGAGGAACTTCTACGACCGGGACTGGCAGGACCTTCATATCATAAGTGACTGTCCGCCCTGCGACCGGGAGATCGAAAGACCGAAGAACTTTGCGCGCATGCTGGAGGTCGCAGAGCAGCTCTCTGCAGATTTCCCGTTCGTGCGAGTCGACCTGTACAATATCTCCGGGAGGATCTTTTTCGGGGAGCTGACGTTTTATCCATGGAGCGGCTATGTCCAATTCACGCCGGACGAAGCGGACTTCATGCTGGGCAAAGACTTTGAGATAGTAAAGTGGACTGAGGATCGACATGAGATACGCGAGCGCGGAACAGAAAAGGTCTGAGCGATTCAAACTGTTTGACCTGCTTTTGGTCGTTGGCTTGACCCTTGCACCGATGACAGGTCTACGCGTGTGGAAAGTGGGCCCGGCAGAGGTCCTGTGCCTGATATGGGCGATCCGCCCGCTGCTGAAGCGACGCGTACGGCTGAACGACACACTTTCGTTCTTTGCGGTGTTCCTGATCGCGATGAGTTTTGGCTCGGTGATCGGCATCTATGTCACGCCGGGCCAAGTATCGCCATCGGGCTTGCTGACCTGGATCTATCTGGCCATCATCGCCTTGGGGATGTACGAAGGGCTCTCGAAGATGTCTCTGACATATGTCGAAAAACTGCTCCGCACCTTTTCGACTGCTTCGATCCTTTGGTATCTGTTCCTTTTTCTTTATGCGAGATCTGTGGGCAAGACTTTTTTGGGCGCACCACTATACTACTATCACCGCTATACCGGCGGAGCGTTGAACCCGCATCAGATAGCGGTCATGTTATGCAGCCTGTGCTTCATTTTTGCCCGTCAGATGCTGGAGCGGAGAAAGGTCTATCTGAACCTGATCTTCATGGCTCTTTCGGTCTATCTGCTGATCCAGACAGAGTCTTCTACCGGTATTTTGGCGGTCGGCCTTGGCTTTTGTGTATTCATCTATTCGATCGCAGTCAATGCTTTCCCACGCAGCAAAGTGCCCTTGACGATCGTGATGACACTGCTCCTGATCCTGATCGGCCTTTTCATCTACGAGTTCTTATTCGAAAGATTCATGCGATGGATCGCCAGCGACTCCAACGGTATGGGTCGGATCACGATCTTTGCGAGTTTCCCGGAGACCTTCGCAAAAAGCCCGATCTTCGGCCTCGGTCCCGGGACCCACGCTTTGGAAGGGGATATCGAGTTCCATAATACCTATCTGGAGATCGCGGCTGCTTCCGGCATCGTAGGTTTCACTGCGTTCATGGTCTATACCGTACGGATCTTCAGAAAGACCGTTTCAGGAGAGTGGAAGCTGTTCCCCGTTGTCTGCACGATGTATGCGTTTGGACTTGCGGGATTTGCCATGCGCCGTCTGGTATATTGGGCGATCCTCAGCTTCGTGCTCGTTATCGCGGAAAAACATCTACAGATCCAACAGACGCAGAAGATGGAGACGACCGTGACGCAAGAGATGGCGCCACAGGAGCAGGTGTATCCTGCATGGAGACAGGTAAGAGGATGAAGGATATCATAACACCGATCACGACAGAGGTCATCGATAGCCTCCAGGTGGGAGACGCCGTTGCGATCTCCGGATATATCCTCTGTGGGCGTGACGCCGTTCTGCCCAAGGTCCTCCGGATGATCGAAGAGGGGACCGTGGACGAACTGGGCGTCTCTCTGCGCGGTCAGGCCATCTTCCACACCGCTGTGAGCCCTGCAGGGGTCGGCCCCACTTCTTCCAACAAGCTGGAGATCGAGAGCTCCATCGCTCCGCTGAGCAGAGCTGGCGTCAGGCTGCACCTCGGCAAAGGCAAGCTCCATCCGGAGACGGTGGAGGCGCTGGACCGCTTTGGCGCCGTATATGCGATCATCCCGCCGGTGACGGCGCTGCTTGGCGCGAAGACCAGCGAGGAACGCGTCCTCGCGTTCCCGGAACTGGGCATGGAGGCGTTGCATCTGATCCGCGTGGACCGGTATCCGGCCATCATCGGCGCTGCGCACGGGAGGAGCATCTATGACGACTGATATCGTCCGCCGCGTTCGTGACGCGGTGGTGGAGGCCGGATCCACGTTCCGGCCCGACAAGAAAGCGGCCTATGGCCGCGCTTTGGCCTGTGAGCGCAACGAGCGGGCCAAATGGGTCCTGCAGACCATCCTGGATAACGCAGAGGCAGCGGAGAGAGATCGGAGCCCGCTCTGCGACGACACAGGCATCCCGCATCTCGTGCTGGAGATCGGCCCGGAGAGGGCCGTGACCGGCCGGATGCTGGACGAGATCCGGGAGGGGGTCCGGCAGGGCCTGCGCGCGCTGCCAGGTCGGCCCATGGCGATCCTGGGCGACGACAGCCAGCGGATCGACATGTCCGGCGGCATGGACCCGGATCCCGCCGGTCTGGCGCCGGCGCCGATCCTACTGCGCGGATGTGAAGAGGATACGATCCGCCTGCACGTGCTGATGTTCGGCGGCGGACCTGCCATACGGGCAAAGACTTACCGGGTGTTCCACAAACACGATACCCAGGTCGTTCTAGATGAGATCGTTGCCTGGGCGAAGGAGAGCGTCGCGCAGCTGGGCTGCTCGCCCTGTACGCTGGCCGTTGGGGTCGGCCGCTCGCATTACGAGGCGGCGTCTCTGATGCTCCAGGCCCAGGTGGACGGGAGCTACGACGTCCAGAACGCGATGGAGCGGGAGATCACCAGACGAGTCAACGAAGCAGATATCGGGCCTCTTGGGCTGCGTGGTGACACCAGCGTGATCGCCACCTTTCTGAAAGTAGGTCCCCAGCGGGCCTCGGGCGTGCGCATCGTCTGCCTTCGCCCTTGCTGCTGTTTTGAGCCGCGGATCGCCACGGTGGATCTGGCCGGCGATGTGGAATGAATAGGAGAAAAGCGCATGACACAGAATGCCTCCCGAAAAAACTGGCAGTATGACTTTCTGAGAGTGATCGGTATGCTTTCGGTGATGCTGTTCCACTACACGGCACAGTATTCCAAGACTGTGCAGCAGACTGCGTTTGCGGTGTTTTTTTCTCAGGGAGTATCTACTTTCGCTGTGACTATGTTCTTCCTGATGAACGGAAGCCTATCTTATAGATCGCTGAAAGACGATGAGCTTTCTTCGCTTCACTATCTGAAAAAGAGAGCAGTTAGGCTTGTTCCGACCTACTGGCTCTGTCTGACGGTCACAAGCATCGTGCTGACCATGACCGGGACAAGCGTCGTTTCTCCCAAGCAGTTTCTCCTGAATGCTATTCTGGCCAATCGTGTATTCAAGGTCCCTTTCGTGGACGGCGTTTACTGGTATTTGCTGATCTTGCTTGTTTTCACTGTTTTTATCACTGTGGCCAAATGGCTTCGGACGCCGGGAAGGAAGAAAACGCTATTTATTCTATATGGTGTGGCTTTTTTGGGCTTTGGTCTGTATAATCGCGTTCTGCACCCTTTTCCGGAGATCCTTGCCTTCGCGCTTTTCCAATATCTCAACAAATGCCTCGTCGGCGTTGCTTTCGGGTGCCTGCTGTATGAGTGGAGATCCCTCTGTCGACGGGAACGCTTGGAGGTCGTCTTATATATCGCTGCGCTGCTGTTCGGGGAATTCTTTTGGTTCGATGAGAGGAAGGTCCTGGCGGAAATGGCAGGATTTGCGGTATTCGCCATGGTCCTGTGCTTCGGAGGGAGACTTCAACTTGGACCCTCCGCAGAAAGCTTCCTCGGGAAGATAGCTGGTGAGTCGTATTATGTTTATCTGATTCACCAGCAGATCGGATTCGTGATCATAAAGTGTTTGATCTCTCTGAAGGTGAATTGCGATCTTGCCGTTCTGCTGACCATAGGGATCATCTTCATTTCCGCTTGTTTGCATCATTTTTTGGCAGAATGGTTTGAACCCGTCAGAAAGAAAATGCTTGGAAATGCAAGGAGCTGAGCAAATGCTGGAGCAAAAGGTTAAGGGGCCCTACGAGGCATACATAAAGCGATCCCTGGATATCGTGATCTCTGTGCTGGTCATCATCCTGTTCAGCTGGCTGTATCTGATCCTGGCGATCGTCGTGCGCCTCAACCTTGGCTCGCCGGTCCTGTTCACGCAGGACCGCCCCGGTAAGGACGGAAAGATCTTCAAGATGTACAAGTTCCGCTCCATGAGCGATAAGCGGGATGAGAACGGGGAGCTGCTGCCCGACAAGCAGCGGCTCAACAAGTTCGGCCGCATCCTGCGCTCCACCAGCCTGGACGAGCTGCCGGAGTTTTTCAACATCCTCAAGGGCGATATGAGCTTCGTGGGCCCGCGTCCGCTGCTGGTGAAGTATCTGGAGCATTACAACGCCTTTGAGATGCGGCGGCATGAGGTCCGCCCGGGCCTGACGGGTCTGGCCCAGGTCAGCGGCAGAGCGGCCCTGAGCTGGAAAGAGAAATTTGAGAAGGACGTGGAATATGTCGATCACGTCACCTTCTGGATGGATCTGAAAATCGTGCTTCTGACGGTCAAGAAGGTCTTTGTGCGCGAAGGCATCGAGTTCAAGCACGGTAACCAGACGATCAAGCAATACTTCGAGACCCACGACAGAGATTGAACAACGGGAGATTTGCGTGAAAACGATCCTTTTTACAAACAACTATTCCGGCCGGCCGCTGGAGATCGTTGAGGAAGAGCTCCCGGCGGGGTTTCGCGCAGCCTTTCTTCCCGCGCAGACCCAGGAGGCCCTTCAAAACGGGATTGCCGACGCCGATTACATCCTGGCCGGCGGCAGACTTCCCATCACAAGGGAGACCCTGGAGCGGGCCGGGAAACTGAAAATGATCCAGCGCTCCGGCGTGGGCCTGGATTCGCTGGATCTGGAGGCCATCCGGGCCGGAGGGATCCCCCTGTATGTAAATCAAGGCGTCAATTCCGAGAGCGTGGCGGAGCACGCGCTGCTGCTGATCCTGGCCTCGCTGCGCCGCCTGCCCCAGATCGATCGGAACACCAAAAACGGCGTCTGGAAAAAGCAGGAGCAGGGGATCCGCACGGCGGAGCTGAAGGGGAAAACCGTGGGCGTCGTCGGCATGGGTCACATCGCCCGCGTCCTGGTGGAGCTACTGCGGCCTTTTGGCGTGAAGCTCCTGTACTGGAACCGCTCCCGGGCGGACGAGGACTTTGAACAGCGCTTCGGCCTCCGCTTTGTCGGCCTGGACGAGCTTCTGGAGAGATCGGACGTCGTCACGCTGCACTGCGCCCTGGCGCCGGAGACCCGGCACCTGATCCGCGAGGAGACCATCGCGCGGATGAAGCCGGGGGCGATCCTGGTGAACACCGCCCGGGGCGGCCTGGTGGACACCGCCGCTCTTGCCGCCGCGCTGCAAAACGGAAAGCTGTCCTTCGCGGCGCTGGATGTCCATGAGCAGGAGCCCATCCCGGCGGACTATGCTTTGAAAGAGCTGGATAACGTGATCCTCACCCCCCATGTCGCCGGGGTCACGGCGGATTCCTTCCGGGCCATGATGCACGACGCCTTTCGGAATATTCGCTGCTTTGAAGAGGGACGCCTGGAGGAGATCGAGGCGTATCGCTATCAATAGGGACGGGAGAGATGATGCAGAACATCACGGAGGCCTTTGCGGACTATCTGTTCGACAAGGCCGAGCGGATCCCCGGGCCGATCCTGGAGCGGGCGGAGGCCTGCCTGCAGGACACCCTTTCCGTCACCCTGGCCGGGGCCGCAAAAAACCGAAAACGCTGGGAAGCCCTGCTGCGGAGCCTCCCCCGGGGGAGCGCCGAGCTGGTGGGCTATCCGGAGACCGCGGACGGCAAGACCGCGGCTCTGATCAACGGCTTCAACGCCCACGCCCTGGAGCTGGACGACGGGCAGCGCTTTGCCATGATCCATCTGGGAGCCTCCATCGTCTCCGCGATCCGCGCGGCCTCCGCCGTCTATGAGATGGGGGAGGAGCGGATCCTTACCGGGATCGTGATGGGCTATGAGGCGGCCTGCCGGACGGCCATCGCCATGCAGCCCTCCCATAAAAACCGGGGCTTCCACGCCGCTGGCACCTGCGGGACCATCGGCGCGGCGGTCGGCGCGGCCTTTGCCCTGGGCCTGGACCGGAGGCAGATGAAGCGGGTGCTGACCTGCGCGGCGGGCAGCGCCGCCGGCATGCTGGAGATGCAGGAGCAGGAGTCCGAGCTGAAGCCCTACAACGTGGGGCGTGCGGCCATGGACGGCCTCGCCGCCGCGGAGATGGGCCTTGCCGATTTCGAGACGCCGGCGGACATGCTGGGCGGCGAGCGGGGCTTCTTCCGCAGCTTTGCCGACCAGTACGCGCCGGAGAAGCTGACTGAGAAGACCGCGTATTTCGAGATCGAGCGGATCTATGTGAAGCCCTACGCCTCCTGCCGGCACAGCCACTCCGCCGTGGAGGCGGCCATCCGCCTGCATGATGGCCTGGAGCCGGAGCAGATCGAAAGCGTTCTGGTCCGGACCTACAGGCTGGGCGTAAAGGGCCACGACCACACGGAGATCCGGGGGATCGCCTCGGCCAAGCTCAGCACACCCTACGCCGTGGCGGCGGGGCTGCTGCTGGGCCGGGCGGATCTGAGGGCCTTTGAACCCCTGGACGAGGGCGTGCTGAAGCTGGCGAAGAAGGTCAGCGTTGCGGAGGACCCGGAACTGACGAGGGAGAGCCCGCAAAAGCGCGTCGCCCTCGTCACCGTCAAATTGCGGGACGGGACGAGCCGCAGCGCGCGGGTGGATTACGCCAAGGGCGACCCGGAAAACCCCATGACGGCGCAGGAGCTGGAAGAGAAGAGACGATCGCTGTCCGCCTACGCGGACGGCTGCAGATAAGCGAAGGACACACAGCGACCGAAAACGGAGTATCAGGGAGGAAAAACCTATGAACAGCATGGAGCAAACCAGAGCGTTTTTGAAATCCATCGGCCTGCCCGGCGGCGACGCCTATGATCTGCCGACCTCGAACAAGCGCTTCAAGGACGGCGGCCAGTACCGCTTCGAGGTCCCCGGCATCCAGGGACCCAAGGTGATGCAGGCCCTGCTGGAGGCCATGGACGGCTACGGCCTCTATCTGCATCGCGTGACCCAGACCCAGGGCATCATGCGCCTGACGGATCTGGAGATCGGCAAGATGGTGGAGCTGGCCCACAAGTGGGAGACGGATCTGATCCTGGCCATCGGCCCCCGGGCCACCACCGACACTTCCGCCTCCGTCCACACGGAGGAGGGCGTGCGCATGGGCTACCGCCTGCGCGGGCAGGAGCAGATCGTGCGCGCCATCGAGGATGTGAAGCGGGCCGCGCGGATCGGCTGCCGGGGCTTCCTGGTCTATGACGAGGGCTGCCT
>JAFZOC010000043.1 GCA_017550765.1 Oscillospiraceae bacterium | reverse complement strand
GCCGCTCCGACACGGAGCGGCGGGCTCTGCGCGTCTATCCTTCTGTCCTTCCGTCTCGGGGCCCGCCGGCGCTGTCAGGTCCTGATCACCACGCGCTTGCCGTGGATCTCCAGCTTCCCGTCGCAGTAGAGAGCCACCGCCCGGCTCAGGAGCTTCCATTCGCACTCCTCCATGATCCGGGCGCCCAGGCTCTCCGGCGTATCGTCCGGCAGGACCTCGATGGCCTTCTGCAGGATGATGCCGCCCACGCGGCCGTCGTTGTCGGCGAAGAAGGCGGTGGCGCCGGTGACCTTGACGCCCCGCTCCAGCGCCGCCCGGGGCAGGTCCTCGTCCAGATCGTCGAAGGCGGGGGCCAGGGCCGGCCAGGTGCCGATGATGTGGTTGCGGAACTGATAGGGGACCACGCCCAGGGGGAGGTCGTAGCCCGCCAGGATCACCAGCTCGATGTCCATGTCCCGCAGCTTGTTGGCCACGGCCATGCTGTGGCTGGTCATGTTGGGAAAGAGCTCCGGGTCCACCACGAAGGCCGGGATCCCGGCGTTGGCGGCGCGCTTCATGGCATAGTCCTCCCGCCGGGGGCAGATCACCGCCTCCAGCTCAAAGTTCGGTATCTCCTTGAAGTACATGGCGTCCAGGATCGCCTGGAGCCGCCCTCCGTCCCCGGAGGCCAGGATCGCCGCACGGACCATCGCGCACCCCCTCCGTCTCCCGTCCCGCGCCCCGGGGACCGCGTCTCCCCGGGCCCGGACAGGATCTGGATCGTGATGACACATTATACTGTATCCGCCCTCTTTGGTCAAGAAAAGTGACAAGTTATGACAAAAAAACTGCCCATTCCCGCCCTTTTTTCGCCGGACCGCGCCTCCCCTCCGCCCGGCGCCCGCACCGCGCGGGGCCGGGCTCCCGCCGTCTCAGGGAGCGCCACGCCGTCGCTTTGCTTCGGAAAAGTCTTGTGCATCCCGGGAAAACGTGCTATCATCAGGATATTCAAGACCGATCGGGCCGGCGGAGCCATGCCGGGCCGGGAAAGCGTCCGAACATGACTGAGATCTATCTGATCCGCCACGCCCAGGCCGAGGGGAACCGCTTCCGCGTGCTCCAGGGCCATTGGGACGGCGGCGTGACCGCCCAGGGCCGGCAGCAGATCGAGCTGCTGGGCGCCCGTCTGCGGGACACGCATTTCGACGCCGTCTATTCCAGCGACCTCTACAGGGCCCGCCTCACCGCCTCGACGATCGGCAAGAGCCACGGCCTGCCGCTGCAGACCAGCCCCGCCCTGCGGGAGATCAACGTGGGGCCCTGGGAGGGCCTGTTCTTCGCCAATGTCCTCCATGACGAGCCGGGATCTGCCGAGCTCTTCCTCCGGGACAGCGCCCACTGGCAGCACGAGGGAGCCGAGACCTTCGCCCAGGTGGCCGAGCGCGCCTATCCCGCGCTGGAGGCCATCGCCAGGCGCCACGAGGGCGGCCGGACGGCCGTGGTCAGCCACGGGGTCACGATCCGCTGTCTGCTGGCGAAGATCGCCGGGGCCGACCTGCGGGACCGGGAGCAGATCCCCATCGTCCAGAACACCGCCATCAACGTCCTGCGCTGGGAGGCTGGCCGCTGGGAGACAGCGCTCCTGAACGACGTGGCCCATCTGGCCCCGCTGGCCCAGAGGCCCTGGGGCTCCAGTCCGAGCCTCCGGCATGAGCCCCTGGACCCGCAGACCGGCCGGGACTTCTACATCTCCTGCTACCGGGACGCCTGGAAGACGGCCCACGGGGATCTGATGGGCTTCTTTCCGGACTTCTACTGGGACGCCGCTCTGGCGCATCTGCGCGCCGATCCCGGATCTGTGCTGCGGCTGCTGGACGGGGACGAGCCCGTGGGCCTGGTGGACATGGACCCGGAGCGGGGCGCCCACGCCAGCTACGGCTGGCTGAGCCTGCTGTACCTGCTGCCGGAGCGCCGGGGCCAGGGGCTCGCGATCCAGGCGCTGGCGAGGGCCATCGTCCGCTTCCGTCAGCTGGGCCGCCGGAGCCTCCGTCTGGTGGTGGCCGAGGAGAACCTCCAGGCCCGCGCCTTCTACGCCCGGGAGGGCTTCCGCGTGCTCTCCCGGGAGCCCGGCTCCCACGGGGATCTGCTGCTCCTGGAGCGGCGCCTGGCGGAAAGGCGGGACGACCTGTGAGGCGGCCGAAGATCCTCCGCTGGGAGCCCCCGGCGGGGCGGCGCATCCTGGTGATCTCCGACATCCACGGGAACGTGGGATATCTGGAGGGCGTGCTGCGCAAGGCCCGCTTCTCCGACCGGGACGAGCTGATCGTGGACGGGGACTTCCTGGAGAAGGGGCCGGAGAGCCTGCGGGCCCTGCGGATCCTCATGGCGCTGAGCCGGCGGGGGAACGTCCACGCGGTCCTGGGCAACTGCGACGACTGGTACGACATCTACCTGCCGGACTGGAGCCCGCGGGGCGACGAGCAGGTGCTGCGCTACATGCTCTGGCGCAAGAGCGGGCTCCTCTGGGACATGTGCAACGCCGCCGGGATCGACCCCTTCGAGATGGAGGACCTCTCCCAGGCCAAGCAGCAGCTGCTGCGGGCCTTCCCGGAAGAGTGGGCCTTCCTGCGGGATCTCCCCCACGCCATCGAGACCGAGCGCTTCGTCTTCGTCCACGCCGGCATGCGGCCGGACATCCCTCTGGAGGAACACAGCATCGACGAGCTGGTGAAGGTGGACCATTTCATGGACCTGGACCGGCATTTCGACAAGTGGGTCGTCGTGGGCCATCTGCCGGTGGTCCTCTACGGGAAGGACAAGGTCTGCGCCGACCCCATCGTGGACCCGGACAAGCACATCGTCAGCATCGACGGCGGCTGCGTCCTGAAGGACGACGGACAGCTCAACTGTCTGATCGTCCCCCACCGGGACAGCGAAGACTTCCGCTTCGTCTCCTATGACGCCTTCCCCGAGCGGACCGTCCTGGACGAGCAGGCCGAAGGCGCGCGGTCCTATTACATCCGCTGGGGCGACAACGAGGTGGAGGTCCTGCAGCGGGGCCCGGAGTTCTCCCGCTGCCGCCATGTCCGCACAGGCTATGTGATGGACATCCTGACCAAATATCTGTTCAGCAACGATACGATCACAGACTGCAACGACTGCACCGACTACGTCCTGCCCCTCCATCCGGGGGACAAGATCCGGGTGGTGGAGCAGACGTCCCGGGGGGCTTTCGTCAAGCACGGGGGGCTCTCCGGCTGGTACTATGGGAGGTCATCATGAAAAAAACGATCCAGTTCCTGGCCCTTTTCCATGCGTCCGACACGGTCATCCTGATCCTCGCGGCGGTGCTGCTGGTCATGAGCCTGATCCTGTTCTTCGTCATGGGCCACGACAAGGCCCTGTCCAAGACCCACAAGCGCCGCGTCCCGGAGGCGACGCTCTTCCTCCTCGCCTTTCTGGGCGGGGCCCTGGGCGGCGTGCTGGGGATGCAGATCTTCCGGCACAAGACCAAGCACATGCATTTCGTGCTGGGCTTCCCGGCGCTCATGCTGGTCCAGTGGGCCCTGCTGATCCTGCTCTGGCTCCCCAACTGAGCCGACCTCGGCGCGCCGTGCGCGTCTCCCGCTGCGCCGCGGCCCCGGGCCGTCCCGCAGACGCAGCCCACATCCATCATCAGGAGGCATCTTCCATGCAGAATGAGATCCGCATCTCCACCGGCATCGATGGTCTGGACAAGACCCTGGACTATCTGCGCCCCGGCGACACGGTCACCTGGCAGATGGCCAGCATCGGCGACTTCGTGTTCATCGCCACCCAGTTCGTCACCCACATCGCCCTCACCGGTCGGCGCATCGTCTATCTGCGCTTCGGCCAGCATCCCGAGGTCGTGCCCACCGAGGCCCTGGCCCGGCGCGGGGCCAACATCCGCCAGGTCGACCTGGACCCGGTGGTGGGTTTCGAGACTTTCGCCGTCCAGGTCCACCGGATCATCCAGGAGGAGCCGGAGGACGCCTTCTTCCTCTTCGACTGTCTGTCGGATCTGCAGAAGTACTGGTTCTCGGACCCTATGGTCTGCAACTTCTTCTGCCTGACCAGCGCCTTTCTGCGGGAGCGGCACGCCATCGCCTATATCCCGCTGCGCCACGAGCGGCATACGTATGAGACCATCTCCCGCATCCGCCACGCCACCAACGTGCTGCTGAACGTGCGGACGCTGGAGGGGCGCACCTATCTCCACGCCATCAAGGTGGAGGGGCGTCATACGCCCACCATGTACTTCCCTCTGATGGTGGAGGGCACCCGCACCCGGGTCCTCTCTTCCAGCTCCGAGACCTTTGCCATCTTCGACATCTTCACCCAGACCGGTGAGCACCGGGACTGCTGGGACAGCATGTTCGACTCCGTGGAGGCCGGCAGCCCCGAGCCCACAGACGCCGACGGCATGGCGCTGAAGGAGAACATCCTCCGCTGCCTGCTGGGCACCGAGCCGGAGCGGCTGGAGCTGTGCCGCCAGCACTTCACCGTCCAGGACCTGATGGAGATCAAGAAGCGGGAGATCGGTACCGGCTGCATCGGCGGCAAGTCCGTGGGCATGCTGCTGGCCCGCAACATCCTCCGGGACACCGACCCGGAGCTCTTCGCCCGGCGCATCGAGCCCCACGATTCCTATTTCATCGGCGCGGACGTGTTCTATACCTACACCGTGCAGAACAACATGTGGGACTACCGGACCCAGCTGGAGACGCCCGAGGATTACCTGCGCATGGCGCCCGTGCTCCAGGATCTGCTGCTGCACGGGGAATTTTCCCACAACATCAAGGAGCAGTTCCGCTCCGTGCTGGAGTACTTCGGCCAGTCCCCCATCATCGTGCGCTCCAGCTCCCTGCTGGAGGACGGCATCGGCAACGCCTTCGCCGGGAAGTACGACAGCGTGTTCTGCCCCAACCAGGGCACGCCCGAGGAGCGCTATCGGGAATTCGAGAACGCCGTGCGCTGGGTCTACGCCAGCACCGTCAGTCCCGACGCCATCAAGTACCGGGCCGACCGGAACTTGCTGGACCGGGACGAACAGATGGCCCTGCTGGTCATGCGCGTCAGCGGCGACTGTCACGGCGACTACTACTATCCCCATCTGGCCGGTGTCGGCCACTCCAAGAACCTGTACGTCATGGGCGAGCGGGACCGGGAAAACAACAGCGGCATGCTGCGCCTGGTCTTCGGCATGGGCACCCGGGCAGTGGACCGGGAGGCCGACGACTACGCCCGCTTCATCCGGCTGGACGATCCCACCGCGCCCCCCATGGTGGCCTACGGCGAGGAGTATCGCTACAGCCAGCACAAGGTGGACGTGATCGATCTGAAGCATAACAGCTTCACCACCGTACCGCTGGAGAAGCTGAGCAAGTTCAGCATGCACACCGACCCGGCCCTCTTCATGGAGCCGGACACTGCCACCGCCGCCCGTTTCCGGGAGATGGGGCTGTATAACGAGACCGTGCCGGACCTGCTGAACTTCCGCAAGCTCCTGCGCCGCACGGATTTCGCCCATGTGATGAAACGGATCCTGGCCATCGTGGCCGAGGCCTATCGCTACCCGGTGGACATCGAGTACGCCTGCAACTTTTCCGCTGACGGGGAGTATCGGGTGAACCTCCTCCAGTGCCGCACGATCCAGACCCGGGGCCTGGGCCAGGCCGGCGTCATGCCCAAGGTCAAGGATTTCTTCTGGCACATCAAGGGCAACTTCATGGGCGGCAACTCCTGCATCCCCGTGCGCCATGTGGTCTTCGTGAAGGTGGAGCCCTATCTGGATCTGCCCGAGCAGCGCAAGTATCAGGTGGCCCGCCAGATCGGCGTGCTGAACGCGGCGCTGCGGGACGAAAACGCGATCCTCCTGGGCCCCGGCCGCTGGGGCACCACCACGCCCAGCCTGGGCGTCCCGGTGGGTTTCGCGGAGATCAACCGCTTCGCCTGTATCTGCGAGCTGGCCTACCGCAGCCACGGCCTGCGCCCGGAACTGAGCTACGGCAGCCACTTTTTCCAGGATCTGGTGGAGTCGGGCATCTTCTACGCCGCGATCTATCAGGGCGAAGAGGGCTGCGAGTTCAACGAGGCGCTCTTCGACGCCTGCCCCGACCGCTACAGGGAGCTCACCGGGGACGAGATGTTCGAGGGCGTGATCCGGGTCTGCGATCTGCGGGACCGGGAGGCGATCCTCTACGCCGAGATGGCCAGCCAGGACTGCTTCCTGGGCGGGCTGTGAGGCCCGGCGGCATCGGATCTCCGTTCGACGAACTGAGGAGGGCTGCGCCACTTCGGTGGCGCAGCCCTCTTTCTGTCTGTCCTTCTGTTTGACCTGCGTCCGGCCCTGTCTGGCTGTCTTTCCGGGCAGTGGCGCCCAGACTGCGCCTCATGCCGACTGCTCCTCTGTCAGGCCCGCGGCCTGGAGCATATCCTGGATGCTCAGGGCGTAGCCCCTGCTGGGGTCGTTGACGAACACATGGGTCACCGCGCCCACCAGTTCGCCCTCCTGGAGGATGGGGCTGCCGCTCATGCCTTGGACGATACCGCCGGTCAGGGCACGCAGTTCCGGGTCGGTGACGGTGAGGGTGGCGTGCTCCCCGGAGCCGTCCCGGTAGACCCGGTCGATCCGCACCGCGTACTCCCGCACTTCCCGGCCCTCCACCGTGGCCAGGATCGTGGCGGGCCCGGTCCGAAAATGGCCCGTCTCCGCCACGACGCCGCCCATGGAGCGGGCCAGGGTCCCGTAGACGCCGCAGGCGTTGTTGCGCTCCACGGTCCCCAGCACGACGCCGCCGCTCATGTCGCCGTTGAGGGCTCCCGGCGTCCCCGCCGCCCCCGGGACGACGCTGAAGATGTCCGCCTCGGTGATGCTGCCCTCCTCCACCGGCACCGCCGGCCCGCCGGTCTCCTCGCTGATGCTGTGGCCAAGGGCGCCGTAGACCCCGGTCTCCGGGTCGAAGAAGGTCACCGTCCCGATCCCGGCGATCGCGTCCCGCAGCCAGAGCCCCAGCATCCAGCGGCCGTCGGCAGAGAGGGCGGGCTGGACGCTGCAGCAGAGGCTCTGCTCGCCCCGCATCAGTCGCAGTTCCACCGGCTCCCCGTCCCGCTCGCCCACCGCGGCGATCAGCTCTGCCGCGCCGTGGATCGGCGCCCCGTCCACCGCCAGGATGCGGTCGCCCTCCTGCAAGCCCGCCTCCGCGCCAGGAGAGCGGCTGCCTGCCGCCGTCTCCACCGGCGCCAGCTCCACCACCAGCACGCCCTCCGTGCGGATACAGATGCCCACCGCCTGCCCGCCCACGATCAGCTCCTGGGCATAGGCCGTCGTGGGAAGGACGGTCGCCAGGAGCAGGCTCCCCAGCACCGTCAAGATCCATCTTTTCATAAAAAACTCCCTCCGCGCAAAACGATCTGCACAGGAGCAGTATGTGCGCCGCGGCGGATCTTAATGGTGGAATGTTTCGCTATCCGCGTAAAAGCCCGCGCGCGAAGGCGCTGTCGGATCTTTCCATTTTTGCGCGACCCATCCGGCCGCGCAGTCCGTGCAGGCGGTCAAAAAAAGCGTGACGATCCGGCGCGATCGTGGTATGATGTCATTGTGGGCGGCGGCAGGTCGCCGCCCCGCATGGGATGCGTACAACAGTGCGCCAGCTAGCTGTGCTTACTTCAGCGGTTCATGAAAGTGCGGCGATATCGGCGGAGCTGTTGACGAGGGGCTGATAGCTAGCCGCGCTTACTTCTTTGATCCTTCAAGGGAACACGGAAGTGCGGCGATTCCATCAGCCCCTTTTTCCATCTTTTCCGAAACGAAGGAGGCATCGATATGGACAAGCTCTATCGGGACTGGCTGTTCCGCAAGGAGATCCTGGTCAGCAGCGGCAAGGGCAAGGAGGAACTGGCCTTCCCGACGCTGTACGCGCTGGCCTCCCTGTTCCAGATCAAGGTCGTGTCCGGCGGGCGCTATGCCGAGCCGGAACTCATCCGCTACGTGTCAGAGGCCCTGGGCAAGAACGTACCGGAGCCTTTCTACCGCGGCTTCCCCGAGAGCGTCCGGCGCATGTCCCGGGCGGAGCGGCTCTTCGACCAGATGTTCCACTACGTCATGACCTACGGTCTGGGCCATTTCGAGTCCCCCGGCCACTCCCTCTTCGAAGGGCCTCTGGCGCGCAGCGTCTTCCGGGAGAACGTGGAGCCTCGCTGCTTCCGGATCCTGACCGAGGAGGAGGCCTGGCTCATCCTGGAGCAGGACGTGCGGGACCTTCTGGCTTCCTCCCGCCCCCTCAGCGACGACAGCTACGACCTGGTCCTGTGGCTGCTGACGGACCGGCCCTTCGAGGTGGAGCGCTGCGCCTCCAAGAATACCGTCGTCCGGCTCCTGCTGGACACCCGGCAGCTCCAGCTCACCCGGTACCTCCGGCTCTCGGACGTCATGCAGCTCCTGGCGGAGCTGCAGTACCGCGTCTACGACAGCGCGGATGTGCGGGCGCTCTCGCTGAAGAACAGGGACCGCGTCTTCCTCACGCAGGTCATCGACCGTCTGATCCTGGACGGCAAGTGCGACGTCCGGACCTGCTGTGAGAAGAAGGCGCTCTGGCGCGGTCTGCTGCACCACATCCACTACCGGCCCGTGAACGAGGAGGCTGCGGCCTTCGTCAAGGCCATGCGCGGCAAGGAGGCCCGCTCCGCCTGGTCCGACTTTGAGCGCGCCATCGACGGCGGTGACATCCCCGCCGCGATCGCCGTGCTGAAAAAGGAGAAGGGCTCCGGCGCGGTGCTGCGGAACCTGAACTACCTCATGAGCCGCTGCCGGACCGAAGGGGATCGGGCGGCGCTGATCCGGGAGATCCCCGCCGACAACACCGTCGTGCTGCTGCAGCTGCTGTATCAGTACGGCGGCTACCAGGGCGCCGGCGAGGCGCGGTCTTTCCGCTTCGCCCGCTTCGGGCAGCTGAAGATCCACGAGGAGACGGAGGAAGAACGGCACGCCCGCCGCTCGACACTGACGCCGGAACAGGCGGAGCAGCTCTATACGCAGATCCGGGAGAAGCTCTCCCTGGCCGTCCGGGGCCGGCTGGGGAAGGTCTACGTGGACCCGGCGCTCAACAAGGTCGCGCTGCCCATGCAGGAGAGCACCGCCCAGGGCGGCTACGGCGTACTGCCCAAGGGGAGCCGGCTCCCGCTGCCGGAGGGCAAGAAGATCCGGGCCTTCACCTACTGGGAGAAGGTGGACGACATCGACCTGTCCGCGATCGGGCTGCGCCGGGACGGCCTGCAGGAGGAGTTCTCCTGGCGGACCATGTACGCAGCGCAGAGCGAAGCGCTGACCTTTTCCGGCGACGAGACCTCCGGCTATCACGGCGGCTCCGAGTATTTCGACGTGGATCTGGCGTTGGTCAGAGAGCTGTATCCGCAGCTCCGCTATCTGATCTTCTGCGACAATGTGTTCTCCCACAGCACCTTCCGCGAATGCGTATGCCGGGCGGGCTATATGCTGCGAGACCTGCCGGACAGCGGGAAGGTCTTCGAGCCCAAGACCGTCAAGTCCTCCTTCACCGTGGACTGCGACAGCACCTTCGCCTATCTCTTCGCCCTGGATCCGGACAGCCGGGAGTTCGTCTGGCTGAACGTGGCCCGGGAGGGCAAGGCGCACATCGCCGGGGAGACGAGGCTGGGCTTCCTGGCGCCCTACCTGGAGGCGACGAGGATCCTGGACCTGGCCGGCTTCGCGCGGATGGCGGCCACGGAGCTGGTGGACGACCCAGCCCAGGCGGACACCGTGTTCTCCGACCGGGATCTGGCGCTGCCGGAGACGGCCGAGCAGATCCACAGTTTCGACACGGCCAGGGTCCTCCGCCTGATCCAGGGGACCTGAGCGCACGGACGGGGAGAGCCCTTCCCGACGCGCCCCGGCGGATCCGGCGGGACCGCCTCCGCCTGCCGCGCCTGTTGGCATCCACCGCGTCCGGTCGACGCAAAGACGCAAAAAAGCAGCCTCCCGAAAAGGGAGGCTGCTTTTCACGTTGGGGCTGATGTTCGGGCGCGCGCTTACTTCTCCACGATGTGGACGTTGACGTGCTCGTAGCTGAACTTGACGCCCTTGGCGGCGAAGCTCTCGCGGACGTTCTCGTTCAGGTTGAAGTACACGTCCCAGTAATCGGAGCTCTTGCACCAGACGCGGACCACGTACTCCACGGTGCTGCCCTTGTAGTCAATCAGGCGGACGAAGGGCGCGGGCTCGGCCAGGATGCGCTCGTCCTTGGCGATGGCGTCGGCGATGGCGGCCTTCACCTCTTCGGTGGTGCACTCATAGGAGGTGGTGAAGGTGCGGTCCACGCGGCGCAGCTCCTCGCGGCTGTAGTTCGAGACGGAGGCGGCGGTCACGTCGCTGTTGGGGATGGACACGGCGATGTTGTCCAGGGTGTCCAGCTGGGTGTAGAACAGGCCCACGGTCTTCACGATGCCGGTCTTGCCCGCGATCTCCACAAAGTCGCCGGCGGCGAAGGGCTTGGTGATCAGCAGGGTCAGGCCGGAGAACAGGTTCGAGAGGATGTTCTGCACGGACAGGGACAGCGCCAGGCCGACGACGCTGACCAGGGCCACCAGGGAGCTGGTGTTGATGCCCAGGGCGTTGGCCACGATGATCGCCGCGATCACCCACAGGACCGCTTTGATGGCGGAGGTGACGAAGCCGCGGAGGGTGGCGTCCAGTTTCTTGGACTTGGACAGGGCCCTGTTGGCCACGCCGGTGATGATCTTGATGACGATCAGGCAGATGACGAAGGTCAGGATGGCGGCCAGGATGGTGGACAGGGAGATCTCGCCGATCTTGAACTCTCCCAGGATCTCGAAGAAGGACTTCTTGCTGTGCTCAGCCGCTGCTGCGGCGGTGGCGGCGACGTCGCCGGTCAGGATGTACATGCTGATCTCTCCTTTTCAATGAAATTCGCGGGGTCGTATCTTCAGGTCTTTCGCGCGTGTTCAAAGGCTGCCCAGATAGCCCTCCAGGATCAGGCTGGCAGCCACGGCGTCCACGGTCTTGCGGTGGACGCGCTCTTTTTTCCCGGCGGCTCGGAGGATGGCGTGGGCCTCGATGCTGCTGCGCCGCTCGTCCCAGAGGACGACGGGCAGGCCGCTGTCCCGCTCCAGGAGCGTCCGGAAGGTCCGGCTCTTCTCGGCCCGGGGGCCCTCCGTGCCGTCCATGTTCTTCGGCAGGCCCAGCACCAGGGTGCCGACCTCCCGCTTTTTCGCCTCTTCGGCGATCCGCAGGCTGGCCCGCTCCATGTCCCATTCGTTCATGGTCCAGGCCTCCCCCGCGATCATCCCCAGCAGATCCGACACTGCCAGCCCGATCCGCTGGTCGCCATAGTCGATTGCCATGACTCTCATAGGCCACCACCTCCGATCCCTGTCTCCCCCTCCGGGGGAGCTGTCACATTCACGTCAGTCCGAAGCAGGCGCGGACCGCGCCGGCCATGTAGAGCGAGCCCACGGCGCAGGCCATGCCGCCCTCCGCCCGTTCCCGGGCGGTCTCCACCCCCTCGGGGATCGAGCCGCAGACGGTGACGGGCTTGCCGGTCTTCTCCAGGAAGGCCCCCAGTTCCGCCGCCGGCAGGGCGCGCTCGCTGTCGGGCGTCACGCAGACCCACTCGTCCGCCGCGCCGTCCAGGATCCGAAAGATCTCCTGCCAGTCCTTGTCCCCCAGGACCCCCACCAGCAGCACCCGCCGCGTCTCGGGGAAGTAGCGCAGGAGGTTGGCGCGCACGCTCTCGGCGCACTGGGGGTTGTGCCCCCCGTCCACGACGAAGGGCGGCTCCTCCGAGACCAGCTCGAAGCGGGCCGGCCAGGACGTGGCGTAGAGGCCGTGTTCCACGTCCTCCTGCGGGAGCTCCCAGCCCCGCCGGCGCAGGACCTCCACGGTCTCCAGGACCACGGCGGCGTTGCGGAGCTGATGGTCGCCCAGCAGGGCCAGGGCGTAGGGCTCGTCCTTATAGGTGAAGCTCTGCCCCTCCAGGCTGTCGAACTCCGGGACCAGGCGGGAAAAGTCCGCGATATGCAGCGCGGCGCCCACTTCCCGGGCCTTCTGCCGGATCGCGTCCAGCACGCTCTCCCGCTGCTCATAGACCACCGCGTCGCAGCCGGGCTTGAGGATGCCGGCTTTCTCCGCGGCGATCTTCTCCACCGTGTCGCCCAGGATCTGGGTGTGATCCAGGCCGATGTTCATGATCACGGCGGCCTCGGGGGCGGGGATGACGTTGGTGGCGTCGAAGCGGCCGCCCAGCCCCACCTCCAGCACCACGATGTCGCAGTGCTGCTCCGCGAACCATTTCAGCGCCACGGCGGTGATGAGCTCGAACTCGGTGGGGTGGTCCTCCATGGCGTCGGCCAGAGGGGCGATCTGAGTGACCAGGGCGGCCAGGTCCTCGTCGCCGATCGGCTTGCCGTTCAGCTGCATGCGCTCGTTGAAGCGGAAGAGATAGGGGGAGGTGTACAGGCCCGTGCGGTAGCCGGCGGTCTTCAGGATCGAGGCCAGCATGGCCGCGCAGCTGCCCTTGCCGTTGGTGCCCGCGATGTGCACGAACTTGAGCGCGTCCTGGGGCCGGCCCAGATGCTCCAGCAGCGTCTCGGTCCGCTCGAGCCCCAGTCTGGACCCCAGCCAGCGGGTCCCGTCGATATAATCCAGCGCTTGCCTGTAGTCCATGCCCGTCCTGCCTCCCTGCGGATATTTCCCTGTGTACATCATAGCACGATCCGCCCCGCCCTGCAAGGCTCTTTGACGAGGCAAAGAGAGTTTTCGCGCTTTCGATCTTCCGCCGCAGGTCCGTCCGCCTCTCCTCCGGCTGGGACGCCTCCTCCGGAGGACGCGATCCTTTGGCCGTCCGGACGGTCCTGCCCACCATATGTCGTGTCCCCGGGCAGAGTGGGCGCGAACGGCGCTCCCGCTCCTGAAAAAAGCCTGTATTTCCCGCAAAAAATGCTTGACCGCGGAAAAACGCTGTGCTATACTCTGTTTTACCTGTCGGACGAGAGGTCTGTTTTTGCGCGCATTTTTCCGCGCAGACGGCAGTCCCCGGCGTTCCATACAGGGAGGCAATGCCCGCCTCGCGCGGGTAAATAAAATAGGAGGTGCCGAAAAAATGGCTGCAGGCGCAAGAGTAAAGATCACCCTTCGTTGCGACGTATGCAAGCAGAGGAACTACAACACGGTCAAGAACAAAAAGAACACGTCCGACCGTTTGGAGCGGAGCAAGTACTGCCCCTTCTGCAGAAAGCACACCAAGCACGTCGAGACCAAGTGACTTCAGAAAGGACACGTGAAAATGGCTGAAGAAAAGAAACTGCAAGGCGCACCCACCAAAGCCGTCACGGCCGTGAAGAAGGACGACGCGAAGCCCGGCTTTTTCAAGCGGGTCGCCAAATGGTTCCGGGAGATGCGCAGCGAGCTGAAGAAGGTCATCTGGCCGACTCCGAAAGCGCTCGCGAAGAACTCTCTCGTTTCCCTCGCGTTCATGCTCATCTCGGCGGCTTGTCTCGGGATCTTCGACTGGCTCGCTCAGAAGCTGGTCTGGCTCCTGTTCACGCTTCTTTGATCGACATGGCAGAAGAAGCGAAGTGGTACGTAGTCCATACGTACTCCGGGTATGAGAACGCCGTTGCCGCCGCGGTGATGAAAGCGGCGGAGAACCGCAAGATGACCGACCTGATCCGGGAAGTCAACATCCCCATGGAGACCGTCACGGAGTTCACCGACAACGGGGAAAAGACCGTGGAACGGAAGGTCTTCCCCGGCTATGTGCTGGTGAAGATGATCATGACGGATGAGAGCTGGCACCTGGTCCGCAACGTTCGCGGCGCCACAGGCTTCGTCGGCTCCGACGGGGACGCCATCCCCCTCACGGAACAGGAGATGTATGAACTCGGCGTAGAGCGCCGGGAGGTCGTCGTCGGTTATGCCGTAGGCGATGAGGTCAAGGTCATCGACGGACCGCTGACCGGCTTCCTCGGCGTGGTGGACGAGCTGGAGCCCGAGAAGGATCGGGTCCGCGTCGTCGTCTCCATGTTCGGCCGCGAGACTCCGGTGGATCTGGAGCTCGACCAGGTCGAGACCATCAAACATTAATTCGTAAGAAAGAGGTGCTACCATGGCACAGAAAGTAGTTGGATACGTTAGGTTCCAGGTTCCCGCCGGCAAAGCGACTCCG
>JAFZOC010000042.1 GCA_017550765.1 Oscillospiraceae bacterium | reverse complement strand
GGAACCGCCGATGCAGCTCCTCGTCCTTGCCCAGGTCCTGTTTCAGTATTTTCACGGCAACCAGTCGGTTCAGCCGATGACACATCGCTTTGTAGACGACCGCCATGCCCCCGGAGCCGATGACTTCCAGGATCTCATAGCGATCATCCAGGATCCTTCCAAGATAGGGGTCCATTCCCCGCACCCTCCTTTCCGCAGCAGTTTCCATCAGTCGCAGGCCAGGATCGCCGTCACGTTGTCTGCCGCGCCGCGATTCATGGCGATGTCCAGCAGGCGCTGGCAGCAGGTCTCCGGCTCGCCGCCGTGGACGATCTCGAACAGCAGCTCCTGATCGCCCAGGAGGTTGCTCAGGCCGTCGGAACACAGCAGATACGCGTCCCCCGGCGTCCGTCGGCTGGAAAACGCGTCGCACTCCACGATCTCGTCCGTGCCCACGGCCCGGGTGATCATGTTCTTGCCGGGATAGTGCTTGGCCTGCTCGCTGGAAAGCTCGCCACGCTGCACCATCCACTCCACCACGGAGTGGTCTGTGGTCAGGCAGCGGATGCCGCTCTCGTCCACGGCGTAGACGCGGCTGTCGCCTACGTTGACGGCGCAGACCTCCCTGCCCCAGATGCACAGGGCCGCCAGGGTGGTGCCCATGCCGCTGCACATGGGATCGGTCTGGGCGCGTTCATAGACCGCCCGATTGGCCTCCTCCACCGCCTGGAGCAGGACGCGCTGCATCCCGCTCTGGCTTCGGAAGTTCTGTTCGCAGTAGGCCGTGAAGGTGTCGCAGGCCAGCGCGCTGGCGATGGCGCCGCCCTTTGCGCCGCCCATACCGTCGCAGACCACAAGCAGCAGCTTGTCCGACCGCTCCACAATGCGGTAGCTGTCCTGATTCTCACTGCGGACCGCTCCCCGGTCCGTGACGCCAAAGGCGCGCATGGCACTCCCTCCTGACTTACGATCCTTCCAAAATCTGTTTCCTGCGGAGCTGTCCGCAGGACGCGTCGATATCCCCGCCCAGGCTCCGGCGCACGGTGGCGGCGACGCCCAGGTCCTCCAGGGTCTTCTGGAAGCGGGCCACCTGCTCCCGGGTGCTGGGCTTAAGGGGGCTCTCCTCCACGTTGTTGAGGGGGATCAGATTCACATGGGCCGCCATCCCGCGCAGGCGGGACGCCAGCTCTCTGGCATGGGCCTCCTGATCGTTGATCCCCCGGATCATGGCATATTCAAAGCTGATGCGCCGGCCGGTGATCTCAAAGTAGCGCCGGCAGGCGTCCAGCAGGGCTTCCACAGGATAGGCTCCGTTCACGGGCATGAGCCGGGATCGGATCTCATCGTTGGGCGCGTGCAGGGATACGGACAGGGTTAGCTGCAGATTCTCCCCGGCCAGAGCCTCGATCTTCGGCACCAGGCCGCAGGTGGAGAGGCTGATGTGCCGCATGGAGAGGTTCAGCCCCTCCGGGCTGGTGACCAGCTTCAGAAAGCGCAGCACGTTGTCATAGTTGTCCAGCGGCTCCCCGATGCCCATGAGGACGATGTGGGACACGCTCTCCCCTGCGTCCTGAGCGGTGAAGAGCACCTGATCCAGGATCTCCGAGGGGCGCAGGGACCGCACCAGGCCGCCCAGGGTGGAGGCGCAGAACGCGCAGCCCATCCGGCAGCCCACCTGGGATGAGACGCAGACGGTGTTGCCGTAGTGATAGCGCATGAGCACCGTCTCCACGCAGTTCCCGTCGCTGAGCTGCCACAGGTACTTGATCGTCCCGTCCTTCTGGGAGACCTGCTTGCGCGCCACCTTGGGGACGGTGATCTCGTAGCGCTCGTCCAGCGCCGCGCGCAGGCTCTTGGAGAGGTTCGTCATCTCGTCGAAGGAGCGCACGCCCTTGTGGAGCCAGGTGTAGACCTGTCCCGCCCGGAAGGCAGGCTCTCCCATGGCAGCGAATGCCTCCTTGAGCTCCGGCAGCAGCAGGGATTTGATGTCCTCTTTCATGGTTCTCTCCTCAAGCGGCAGATGAAGAAGCCGTCCGTGCCGTGGCGGTGGGGCCAGAGGGTCAGCATGCCCGTGTTGGGCGCGTCCAGGCCAGCGGGGGCCGGGACCAGCTCCAAACGGAAGTCCGGCCGCTCGGCCAGGAAGGCGCGGACCACGTCCTTATTCTCCCGGCGAAGCACCGTGCAGGTGGAGTAGATCAGCCGTCCGCCGGGCCGCACATAGTCCGCCTGGGTGCGCAGGATGTTCCCCTGCACCTCCGGCAGGCGCTCCAGAGCGCTCAGTTCCTTGTAGCGGATGTCCGGCTTCTTGCGGATGACGCCCAGGCCGGAGCAGGGCACGTCGGCAATCACGCAGTCAAAGGCGTCCCGCCAGTCCGGCCGATGCTTCGTGCCGTCCTGGACCTGTGCCTGTACGCAGGTCAGGCCCAGACGGGCAGCGCCCGCCTCGATGATCCGGATCTTATGGGGATGCAGGTCGCAGCTGATGACGCTGCCCCGATCCTCCATCTGCATGGCGGCGGCAAAGCTCTTGCCGCCGGGAGCCGCGCAGCAGTCCAGGACCCGCTCGCCGGGTTCCAGCTCCGCCGCCAGCGCGGCCAGATGGGCCGCCGCGTCCTGGACGAAGATCGCGCCGTCCCGGAACAGCTCCAGCTTCTCCAGGCTTCCCACGCCCGACAGGGCGAAGCAGCCGGGCAGCCAGGGATGGGGTTCCACCTTCGCGCCCAACGCCTCCAGCGCGGCCTGTGCCGCCTCCTGCGTGGTCTTGAGGGGGTTGATCTGGATGGAGGTGGGCAGCGGCTCGTTGTCCGCCGCCAGCAGGGCCGGCAGCTCCACCGGCGGCAGCTCCGCCGCCAGCAGATCCACCAGCGCCTGGGGATGGGAATATCGGACGGCCAGGGTATCGGGCTCCGGCAGGGCCTCCGCGCGGGTCATGGCCCGCAGAACGCCGTTGACCAGCTTGCCCGCGCCGGGATTCACCTGCTTCTTCGCCAGCTCCACGGACTCGTTCACCGCCGCGGAGGCGGGGATGCGGTCCATCATGGTGAGCTGATAGGCACCCAGGCGAAGGATGTCCGTTGTGACGGGCTGCAGGCGGCTCCGGGGCGTGGTCAGAAAGGCGTCCACATAGAAGTCCAGAAGCATCCGATTCTGCAGCACGCCGTAGCACAGGCGGGAGGCCAGGGCCGCGTCCCGGTCGGAGAGGCCCGCCTTGGCGATCCCCTCCTTCAGCGCGCCGTCGGACCAGGCGCCCTGCCGGCGGCAGGCGATCAGGGCCTTCAGGGCCACTTCCCGGGCCGTCATCCCAGCTCGATGGGATGGCCCCGGAAGTAGTCGGCCGCGCTCATGCGCTTGCCGCCCTCGGCCTGGAGCTGGGTGATGCGCAGCGCCCCGTCGCCGCAGGCGACGATCAGGCCCTGCTTGTCCAGCTGCAGCAGCGTCCCCGGCGCGGCGGCCGAAGCGTCCTCCACGGGTTCCACCCGGAAGATCTTGAAGCGTTTTCCGGCAAGCTCACAGGTCGCCACCGGCCAGGGGATCAGGCCCCGGACCTGGTCGATGATCTGCCGCTGCGTACGGCTCCAGTCGATGGGGCTCAGCTCCTTGGTGAGCATGGGGGCGAAGGTGGCCTTGCCGTGGTCCTGGGGTGTGCGGTGAATGATCCCGTTTTCGATGTCTTTCACGGTCTTGGACAGCAGCTCCGCGCCCAGCTCCGCCAGACGGCCGGTGAGCTCCTCGCCGGTCTCGAAGGGATCGATGGGGGTCCGGGTGATCTCGATGATGTCCCCGGCGTCCATCTCCTTGGCCATATACATGGCGGTCACGCCCGTCTCCTCGTCGCCGTTCAGGATGGACCACTGGATGGGTCCGGCGCCGCGCAGGGACGGAAGGATGCTGGCGTGGATATTCACGCAGCCAAGGGGCGGGATGTCCAGTACCCGCTGGGGCAGGATCTTCCCGTAGGCCACGCAGGCAATCAGCTCGGGCTGCAGCGCTTGAAGCTCCTCCACCGCCGCGTCGTCCCGGAAGGTCTCCGGCTGGAAGACCGCCAGGCCGTGGGCAAGGGCGACGACCTTGACCTCGGAGGGCTGCAGCTTCATGCCCCGGTTTTTGGGGGTGTCCGGCTTGGTATAGACGCCGACGATCTCATGTCCGTCCGCGATCAGCCGCTCCAGACAGGTCGCGGCGATGGCGGGGGTGCCCAGAAAGACCAGTCTCACGGCGTCTCCTCCTCGGCTTCCTCCGCCTCCATGCGAAGCTGTTCCAGCTCCTCGGCGGTGAGCATATGATAGGCGCGGCTGCGGTAGAGGATGCCGTCCAGATGCTCGATCTCATGGCAGAAGCAGCGGGCCGTCAGGCCCTCGCCCTCGGCCTCGTACCAGTTGCCGTTCCGATCCTGGGCCCGCACTTTCACATGCATGGGCCGCTTGACCAGGCCGTACTGGCCGGGGATGCTCAGGCAGCCCTCCAGGCCGTCCTGCTCCCCGTCCTGCTCCAGGATCTCCGGGTTGATGAGTTCCAGCACCGTCTCGCCGTTGTCCACCAGGACCGCGCGGCGCAGCACGCCCACCTGGGGCGCGGCCAGGCCCACGCCGTCCGCGGCGGCCAGGGTCTCCTGCATATCGTCGAGCAGCTGATGCAGCCGCTCGTCAAAGCGCTCCACCTTCCGGGATTTCTTGTTCAGGCCGGGTTCTCCCTCGGTCAAGATCGTTCTAAGCGCCATGGTTCTCTCTCCTTTAGTCGTAGGGATTCAAATCCGCAAAGGCCGTGACCCCGCGGCTCTCCTTGTCCCGGGCGAAGTCCCGCAGGAGAGCGGCGATGAGCTGCCGCGCAGGGCGGTCGCAGCGCACGTTCAGGGTCAGGCGATAACGATAGACGTTGTTCACGCGGGCCACCACCGCCGGTGCGGGGCCCAGGATCTGCATCTGCAGGGTCCGATAGGGCTCCTGCCGCAGGGCGGCGGAAAGATGCTCCCGGAATCGGACCGCGCCCTGGGCCACGTCCTGCTCCAGGGCTCCGGCGAAGGTGACCACCACCAGATCCGAGTAGGGCGGGCAGCGGCGCAGCTCCCGAAGGGCGATCTCCGTCTCGTAAAAGGCGTCGTAGTCCTGCTCCGCCGCCAGGCGGATCACCGTGCTCTCCGGGGTCATGGTCTGGACGATGGCCGTCCCCTCCTCCGCACCCCGTCCGGAACGGCCCACCACCTGGGTGAGCATGGAGAAGCTGGTCTCCGCGGCCCGGAAGGAGTCCATGTACAGACTCAGATCCGCGTCCAGGACGCCCACCAGGGTGACGTTCTCGAAGTTCAGGCCCTTGGCCACCATCTGCGTCCCGATGAGGATGGGGATACGCTCCTCCCGGAACCTGGTCAGGATGGCCTCGTGGGAGTTGGTGGCCGTGATGGTGTCCGCGTCCATGCGCTCGGTCCGCACGCCGGGGAACAGGGATTCCAGCTCCATCTGCACCCGCTGGGTGCCGGTGCCCACCATCTTGTAGGGTCCGCCGCAGTGGGGACAGCGGGCGGGCAGGGGTTCGGAATGGCCGCAGTAGTGGCACATGAGCCGCCCGTTGGCGGCGTGGTAGGTCATGTGGACGCTGCAGCGGGGACACTCGGGCACGTCGCCGCAGTCCACGCACATGACCATGCGGCTGGCGCCCCGGCGATTGAGGAACAGGATGGCCTGATGCTTCTCCCGGATGCAGGTCTCCAGCGCTTCCCGCAGCGGCGCGCTGATGGCGCCGGCGTTGCCGTTCTTCAGCTCCTGCTTCATGTCCACGATCTGCACCGGCGGCAGGGCGCGGCCGTTGTAGCGGGCGGGCAGGGTCAGCAGGGAAAACGCGCCGGTCCTGGCGCGATACATGCTCTCCACGGACGGGGTGGCGGAGCCCAGCAGCACCAGCGCGCCGGATTGGCGGCCCCGATACTGGGCGACCTCCCGGGCGTGGTAGCGGGGGGCGTTCTCGGATTTGTAGGAATGCTCCTGCTCCTCGTCCACGATGATGATCCCCAGATCCTCGGCGGGGGCGAAGACGGCGGAACGGGTTCCGATGACGACCCGGGCCAGTCCCGCGCGGATGCGCTTCCACTCGTCGTAGCGCTCCCCCACCCGCAGAGACGAGTGGAGCACCGCCACCTGATCCCCGAACCGGGCAGAGACGGTGGACAGGAGCTGGGGCGTCAGGGCGATCTCCGGGACCAGGAGCATGGCGCTCCTGCCCCGGGCAAGGGCAGTCTCGATGAGACGCAGATAGATCATGGTCTTGCCGCTGCCGGTGACCCCGTGCAGCAGCGCATAGCCGGGGTTCTCCCCCAGCATCTGCCGCTCCAGCGCGTCATAGACCTGCTGCTGTTCGCTTGTCAGGACGATGGGCGCGGTCATGGCCGGATCCGGCCGGATCTCCGGGCGGCGGAAGACCTCCTCCTGGGTGAAGGACACGTAGCCCAGCTTTTCCAGGCGGTTCAGCGTGCCGTTGTTTGCCCCGGTGTAGTAGCACAGCTCCTTGGCGCTGCACACGCCGAGGACAGCCAGCAGATCCAGGACCGACGCCTGCAGCGCGGCGCTGCGGCGCTTCTTTGCCGCGTATTCCAGCGCCTCCTCGGCGCTGACGGTCAGGCTCACCAGCTTCTCCGTCTTGTCCCGGGTCCGGCGCTCCAGATCCATCTGGGTGGACAGGTACTTGCGGCGGGTCAGCTCCTGCAGCGCCTCGGAGAGGATGGCCGCATCGTAGAGCTTTCGCAGCTGGGTCTCCTTCACGCTGCCGCCCAGCTCCAGGATGGTGCGCAGCACCGAGGACGCCGCCGGATGGGATTCCAGCTTCTCAAAGGCGTTTGCCGGCAGCTCCGTCACCTGATAGCTGCCCTCCCGGGCATACCACAGGCCTGCGGGCAGCATGGCGCGGATGGCGTCGTAGAAGGTGGAGAAGGAGCGTTCCCGGACGAAGGC
>JAFZOC010000041.1 GCA_017550765.1 Oscillospiraceae bacterium | reverse complement strand
AGGATATTCTGGAGAAATACCTGCGCTACGCCGGCTACAACGTGAAGCGCGTGATGAACATCACCGACGTGGGCCACCTGACTTCCGACGCCGACGAGGGCGAGGACAAGATGATCAAAGGCGCCAAGCGCGAGCACAAGACCGTCATGGAGATCGCGCAGTTCTATACCGACGCCTTTTTCTCCGACTGCGCCAAGCTCAACATCAAGAAGCCTGATGTGATCGAACCTGCCACAGCCTGCATCGACGAGTACATCAAGATCATCTCCAGGCTCATGGAGACCGGCTATGCCTACTTTGCCGGCGGCAATGTGTATTTCGATACGTCCAGGCTGGAGCGTTACTATATCTTCAATGATTTCAACGCCGAGGATCTGGCCGAAGGTGTCCGGGAGGGCGTGGAGGCCGACGCCAACAAGCGCAACAAGAACGACTTCGTCCTTTGGTTCACCAAGTCCAAGTTCGAGGACCAGGCTCTGAAATGGGAGTCTCCCTGGGGCGTGGGTTATCCCGGCTGGCATATCGAGTGTTCCGGCATTTCCATGAAACACCTGGGCGAGGATCTGGACATCCACTGCGGCGGCATCGACAACGCCTTCCCCCACCACACCAACGAGATCGCCCAGTCCGAGGCTTATCTTGGCCACAAGTGGTGCAACTGGTGGATGCATGTCCTGCACCTGAACGATAAGGACGGCAAGATGTCCAAGTCCAAGGGCGAGTTCCTCACGGTCTCCCTGCTGGAGAAAAAGGGCTACGACCCCCTCGCCTATCGTCTCTTCTGCCTGCAGAGCCATTATCGCAAGAACCTCGTGTTCTCCTGGGAGAACATGGACAACGCTCAGGTGACATATAACAAACTGGTCTCCAAGATCGCCGCACTCAGGCCCGGCGATGGTGAGATCGATCAGGCCGCCGTGGAAGCTCTCCGCGCGCGCTTCATGTCCGCGCTGGACAATGACCTGAACACCTCTCTCGCCGTGACGGCGCTCTACGACGTGCTCAAGTACAAGACCAACGATGAGACGAAGCTCTTCGTCCTGGCGGACTTCGACCGGGTCCTGGGGCTGAGCCTTGTGGAGAAAGCTGAAGCCAAGCGGGAAGAGCTCAAGAAACAGACCGTGACCGCCGGTGAGTTCACCATCATTGCCGAGAACGGGGAAGCCGACGCTGAGGTCGAAGCGAGGATCCGTGCCCGTCAGGACGCAAAGAAGGCGAAAGATTTCGCCTTGGCAGACAAGATTCGGGATGAACTGAAGGCTCAGGGTATCGAGATCACCGATATCCCCCACGGCGCAAAGTGGAGACGGATCTGATCGGCGCGCCAAGCTTCGTTACCACCCTACCCCCTTCCAGGCAACAAAAAAGACCGCTCTTGCGGTCTTTTTTGTTGCCTGGATCCGATATGCTACGTTCACAGGAAGGGCCAGCGGATGCGCGAGCCGTCCCTGTTGACCAGATAGGCCTTGCTGGCGAGCCTTGCCATAGGCTCGTCCGCCTTGGAATCGGACCAGAAGCCTTCGATCTGCGCGTCCGGATACGCTTCGCGGAAGCGGCGCACTTTTTCTTCGTCATGACAGTTCGCGCCGTGGATCTTCCCGGTGTACGGGTCCATCTCGGTAGCGATGAGCGCAACGCCCAGTTCCTCGCACATCGGCTGGAGCAGGAATCCGGGAGAGGCGGAGATGATCAGATCGTCAGGGCGTTTCTGCGCCAGATACCAGGGCTGATACTTCTGCTTATGCTCTGCCCAAAACTCCTGTACGATCCGTTCCACATCGTCCAGATACGGCAGGAAGGAAAAGATCTCTTCTTTCCATTCCTTCGTTTCGACCTTTGCCCGCACAGACAGGAGACCCGTAAAGGCAAGGCCGGGCAAGGCATGGAGCACGGCACGCGGGTAGTGGCGCAGGCAGTATGTCACGAAATCGTAAGAGCTGTCCGGATAGTAGATCGTCTTGTCGTGGTCGTATACGTTCATATCCTTCGCCTCACTCCAAGCCAAAGGCGCGCAGGGCGTTGAAGAGCGCCAGCGCGGTAGCGGCGGTCCCAATGACGGCGCACAGCCCGATCGGCAGAGAAGTCGTGAGCGCCAGGATCAAAAGCAGGAGCTTGATCCCCAGCAGGCCGCAGATGTTCTCCCATAGGATCCGCACCAGGGAGCGGGAGATGCGCATCGCGCACGGGAGCATCTCCAAGTCGTTGCCCAGGATCAGGATATCCGCAGCCTCTGCCTCGGTCCAGGCGTCCAGCGCGTCGATGGCCACGCCGACATCTGCGCATTCCAGCATCGGCGCATCATTGATCCCGTCGCCGATGTAGGCGACGCTCGCATGGTCGCCCGCGCCGTCGATCAGATAGTTGATGGTCGAGACTTTGCCCTCGGTGGTGAGCTCCGGGCGCATCAGATCGAAGCCCAGAGAAGAGGCCAGCGCCCGGCTCGCAGAGAGCACGTCTCCCGTGAGCAGGACCAGCTGATCGACTCCTTGGCTGCGCAGAGACTCCAGCGCATCGAAGGCGCCCTCGCGGGTCTTGTCCGCGATCATGATATGGCCCCAGTAGCGGTCTTCCACCGCGACATGGACCGCTGCGCCGGAACGGGAAGGCACCGCGAAGGGCACATCGTGTTCACGCAGGAGCGCAGCGTTTCCCACATAGACATGTCTGCCTTCGATAAAAGCACTGACGCCGCGGCTGGGGATCTCTTCGACTTCCATAACGCCTTCGGCGATATCGGGCGTCCAACCGGCGGCTTTTTTGAGCATCATCGCGATGGGGTGACGGGAATGGCTCTCTGCGGCGGCAGCGACAGCAAGAAGGTCCTCTTCCTTGACGCCGTTCGGAAAGATGCCGCCGATGGAGAGCTCGCCCTCCGTGATGGTCCCGGATT
>JAFZOC010000040.1 GCA_017550765.1 Oscillospiraceae bacterium | reverse complement strand
GCCCCCGCAACGAGTGGGGCTTCTCCAACAAGATGCTCGACCTCACCCGCCACATCGACGCCGTCCGCAAGGCGTAAGGAACGCGCACAACAGCAGATACAGTTTATGAAGATCCCCCGGAGCCTATGCTCCGGGGGATCTTTTGCGCGCCACGATGCGACAGGAGAGGAGATCCTCCCGCATGAGAGACGAGCGTGTCAGGACAGCCGCGGGACCGTCGGCGCGATGGAGAGAGAACGGGGCGGCTCTTCGCGGCCGCGCGCCTTTCGGAAGGAAAAACACTTGTGTAGGATCTGGCGTTATGATATGATGCGGACAGTCAACGTTGCTGCGCGTTTTTTCCGAAAACGCGCGGGAACCGAAAAAGAGGGAGCGGAAATGAAGAAGTTTTTGGCGTTGCTGTTGGCCTTGTCTATGGTCTTTGCTCTGTGCGCGTGCGGGATGAGCGAGGAAGAGGTCTACGATCTTGTGGATCGATTTGCGGACAACGGAGAGTACGATCGCCAGGCTCTGGAAAAAGCCAGTGCGACAAGCTCTTTTGAACGAGCATGCGTGGATCGATTGGCAAAGTACGAGGAGGCGTCCGATCTCAGCGGAGCGTGTTCTTTCGTGACGAAGCTGAAGAACTATAGATTTCGTATCACGCCAGATATCCGAGACCGATTCCAGCAATGTGTGGGAGCCCAGCAGGAGCAGATCTTCCAGAACGGAGAGATCGCAAGGGTCATTTGTTATTACAACGAGCTCCGCGTGCGCCTTTCTGACAGAGGGGGACGGACGCTGGGCCCGAACGATACAGATACCCTTTTGGGCTTGGACTTTCTGAAGTGCTTTCCGTACGATAAAATGACAGATGCCCTTCGCAAGTACGGCGTGAGCGTGATCTGCACAGCCGGCTCGGGCGGGTATTATGATACGCATACCGGCGTGGAAGAGGAAGACTATTGGGAATCTCCCCTGACGTATGACAGGGAGGACCATGCCGTAGCCGGATACCAGCACGTTACGAAGAAGAACCTGTATGCCGGCGATCTCGACGTCGTGATCACCCAGAAGGTCTTCAGCGGTACCTCGCCCAGCGACAAAGGGAACAGCGTGCATGCCAAGCTCTACTATAACGGCAAAGAGATCTGCGACGACTATATCTCCATCGAAAACTTCCTGAAGCATTGCACGACAGGGAACACATTTTTCGTTGAGGACGAAGCGGGGAACTGTATCCTGTTCGCCATAGAAGAGGACCAGATCGTGACCTTGCAGGCTGTGTCCGATGGCTATCTGGTATACAGATAGGGATGATCCGTCCCTGCGCCGATCGCCTGGCCAAACTGCATCTCTGAAAAAGACGCAGCAGCGGCAGGGAGCATTCCGCTCCCTGTCGACTTTCTGCGCCTGCGCGGCGCAGATCCGTCTGCGGCCTGAGCGGATCGGCCTTTGCAGGGGAAAGGGAGGCGCGGGACGGCGCACGACGTACGGTCCCAACGAGAACAGCCAGAGGCTCACGCCTCTGGCTGTTCTCGTTGCTGTCGGTACGCCGCGCCGGGTGAGGCCGGCGCGGCGGTCCGCCTTACTGGATGCAGTTGATCAGAGAGTTGATCTGGTCGGCGGTGAGGCCGTAGCCCTCCTGGCCGATGTTGTAGCAGATGGAGTAGTGGTCGCCGGTGCCGAAGGTGACGGTGTTGGCCTTCTCGCCGTCGCCCACGCAGTGGACCGTCAGGCCCTTCAGGGTCAGATCCCAGACCTTGGAGTAGCTGTTGAAGTCACCGGCCAGGTCCGCGCCGCTGGTGGTGTTGGACGTGCGGATGGTCAGGACGGTCTGCCCGTTGCGGTCGTAGTAATCGGCCTGGATGATGCCAGTCATGTAGCGATAGCCCTTCAGGGTCAGCAGATCCGGCAGGGCCTCGGAGATGGGGGGCGTGAAGCTGACGCCGGAGCCGCGGATGGCCTCGTCCAGATCGGTGGTGTCCACCCACTGGTTTACCACGGGAGCGGCGGTGGGGGCGGGCGTCTCGGTGGGAGCGGGCGCAGGGGTCGGGGTGGGCGTGGGCTCGTCGCCCTTCAGCACGGTGATGACGGCGCGCTTGGTGTCCACATAGCCGGCGTCATTGCTGTAGCGGCAGTAGACGCTCCAGCCGTTGAGCTCGATGGGGCAGTTCTTCAGGGTCATGGTGCTGTACATGCCATTGACCACGTCCAGCTCGGGGAAGTACTTCTCGGCGGCCTCATAGGTCATGTCGGTCTGGCCGTCGGGGCTGACGAAGTGCCACACGGCCCAGATCGCGTTCTCGTACTTGGCGATGAACATGCAGTTGCCGCCGACCACGACGGTCTCGCTGGTGGGATCCTTCTTGACGACGGGCAGCGCGCCGGGGGCGGGCGTCGTGCTGGGGGCGGGGGTCGCGGTGGGCGCGGGGACGATCGAGGGGGCGGGGGCGTCGGTGGGCGCGGGGACGATGGCGGGCGTGACGGCAGGATCCTGCGCGGCCTGCTGCTGCGCGTACTCGGCCAGGCTCATCTCATAGCCGAAGGTGCCGCCTCTGCTGGGATCGGTGTCGTCGATCCAGATCAGCTTCTTGTCGCCCAGCTGGAAGGAGCCGGTGCCGCGGGTGTAGACCACCGTATCGGTCTCGTTGCCCTGCTCGTCGAAGGTCTTGTCGATCCAAACGCCGTCGGTGTAGACGAAAGCGTTCTTCGCGGCGTCAAAGGTCCCGGTCATGTCCACGCAGGCGCGGCTGAACGCGCTGCCGGGCCATACGATGGAGAAGCTGGCGCTCTGGTCGCCGGCGCTCTTCACGGTCAGGACGCCACGATGGGCGATCTCCTCGGTGTAGACGCCCTCCCAGGCGCTGACATCCATGCCGGTGGGCTCGATGACGACGGTGGCGTCGGGCGTGGGGCTGGGGCTGGCCTCAGCGGGGACGTCCTTGGAGAAGGGCATGCCGCAGGCGCTCAGCACCATGGCCAGCAGCAGGATGCAGGCCAGAGCGGCGGTCGTGTTTTTGCGTTTCATATGATATACCTCCTTTTTGGTCGCGGTGGGTGCTCGCACCTGCGAGGATACCACATCGCAGCGGGAACGACAAGTGCGATCTTGCACAAAAAACAGCATTTTACGCCGAAATGATGCGAAAACAGGGCGGGAAAGAGAGAAAGAGACGCCTCCTGCGGACCGGCCGGACGACTCGGCCTTTCCCACACGCATAGAAGATCGCGCAGGGGAGAGCGTAAAGAGACCTGATCGCCGCAGATCCTCGACAGCTCTGCCCGAAAAGAGCGGAAGATCGGGGTAAAGCGTTGCATCGCCGGATGCGCTGTGATACACTTGGAGCGCGGCGCCGCATAGACAGGAGCACGCACGCGAGTTCCGCCCTGCGCTGCAGAATGGGATGAAGGGAGAAAAAGAGCATGGAGTTCCTATGGGTCCTCTTGGGCATCCTTGCGCTCGCGCTCGACTGGTGGCTGGCGTCGGTCTTTGAAGAGATCGCAAAGGAGAAGGGATATGAAGGGAAGCGCTATTTCTGGCTGCCCTTCCTGTTCTCGGCGGCTGGCTGGGCCGTAGTCATCGCGCTGCCGGACAAGCGGCTGCATATCGAGCTGAGCAACATCGAGAGAAGACTGGACAATATCGAAAAGACCCTTTCAAAGCGTGACAGAGATCCCGAACCGGAGCGGAGGATCGAGCCGCCGGAGCAGCCGGCCCCGGTGGCGCCCCCGGTCGCGCAGGCGTCGGAAGAGGAGCGGGTGCTCACGAAAGAGAGCGGCGACGAGGATGCCGCAGGGCCCGTGACGCCGCGAAAACTGACGCCCCGCCAAGGGGAGAGAGCGGAAAAAGTCGTTTGCCCCAAGTGCGGCCAGGTCCAGCCGACGGGCAGGACCCGGTGCTGGAGATGCGGGGTGGCGTTCGCCGAGTGAGCCGCGGGAGGACGCAGCAAAGGCAGGGAGCAAGAGCCCCCTGCCTTTGCTGCGCCTGCCGTGGGGCGCATTCGTCAGCCCTCGAGCTTTTTGCCGGTCTTCCAGTCGACGCCGGCGCGCTCGTAGGCGTCGAGGGTCTTCTTGACGCACAGGGCGATGAGCGCCACGCAGGCCAGCACGCAGAACAGCGCCAGCCAGGGATGCGCCAGGGGGCAGGTCTTCTTCTCCGCGCCCTCGGTCTTTGGGGCGCAGCACTTCTTCAGGGGGCAGGTCTTCTCCATGGGACGGCTCCTTTCTTCATCGTGCCCGCCGGAGGGCGGGCGCAGGGCGGATGTTCGGACGGGGGATGGGGAGAGCGCGGAAGGCCGCGCCGGCGACGTCGTCCGCCGGCGCACCGCGGCAGCTCCTGCGGAACTGCGCGATCAGCCGTGGATGACGGTGATCAGGGCCATCTCGGTGTCGGTGTAGCCGGAGTTGTTGCTGAAGCGGCAGTAGACCCGCCAGCCGTTGAGATCGGCGGGCACATAGATCAGCGTCATCTTTCTGTAGTTGCCGTTCTCGATCACCATGTTGGGGAAGCGCTCCGCCGCCTCCTCATAGGTCAGGTCGGTCTCGCCGTCCGGGCTGACGAAGTGCCACACGGCCCAGATGGCGTTCTCGTAGCGGGCCACGAACTCGCAGGTCCCGCCGATCCACACGTTCTCGTCCGTGGGGCTCTTGCGGATGATGGGCAGGTCCGCCTCGGACGCGGCGGTGGGCTCGGGCACTGCGGGGGCCTGGGTCTCAGCGGGGGCCTGGGTCTCTGCAGGGGTCTCGGGCTCAGCGGGGGTCTCGGACGCGGCGGTGGCCTCAGGCTCAGCGGGGGCCTCGGTCTCGGCCGGGGCTTCGGGCTCAGCGGGGGCCTGGGTCTCGGCCGGGGCTTCGGGCTCGGCGGGGGCCTCAGGCTCGACAGGAGCCTCGGTCTCGGTGGGAGCCGGGGCGTCCGGCGGAGCCGTCACATCGGTGTTCTTCTCCGGCTCCGAGAGACCGGGCACTTTCACCATGCTGCAGCCGGTGAGCAGCAGGGCCAGGCACAGCATACAGGCCAGCAGACAAACGATCGTTCTTCTGTTCATAGGGGCTACCTCCTTTTTTTTTTCGAGAGCGCGACGCCGGCGGGGGCCTGTGCGCGGCTGCCCGCCGCTCGTCAGCTCTCGTAGAAGGCGAAGATCCGCTCCCAATAGGCTCGCAGGTCCGAGCTTTCGCTGAAGAAGAGCTCGTGCCGCTTGCCGGGGAGCTTCACCAGGGTACAGTCTTTCGCCCGAGCGGCGAACTTGTCCTGGGCGGCGTTCACCACGAAGGTGTCGTTCTCCGCCTGGAAAAGCAGGATGGGGGCCTGGATCCTGGCGACGCGGCCGGGGGCGGTCACATGCCAGGTGGCGGCGATCGCCTCCCGCCCCCAGCCGGCGGAGGCCGCGCAGGTCTGCAGTTTCGGATCCGCCAGCTTCCTGGCGTAGTACCAGTCGAAGCGGGCCTCGGAATTGGAAGCGCTGGCCTCGAAGGTCTCTTCCGGGAAGCGCTCTACCGGGGACATGGGCTCGCTGCCTTTGGGGCCCAGGGCTTTCAGCCCCGCGATCGCCCAGGCCACGGGGGTGGGGATCTTCCCGAAGCTCAGCCCCAGCATGGGGGAGGAGAGCACGGCCTTTTTGAACAGCCCCGGATGGTCCTCCAGCAGCCACGCGCCCACGCAGCCGCCCATGGAGTGGCAGAAGAGATAGAGCGGGAGATCCCCCGCCGCGGGCCGGACCCGCGTCTCGGTCAGATGTACCAGGTCCAGCACATAGTCCTCGAAGCGATCGGCGTGGACCACCAGGCCGCTGCCGCCGCCGGGGCGGAAGGATAGGCCGTGGCCGCGGTGGTCCAGGCCCCAGACCTCATAGCCCGCCTGGAGCATGTAGTAGATGCACTCGGGGAACTTGCGGATGGACTCGGTGAAGCCGTGGCTGATGACGATGACGCCTTTGGGCGCGTCGGCGCGATAGTGCTCGAAGTAGATCGGCTCGCCGGGAAGGCGCTCGTCGAAGCCGGTCTCCCGCCGGGGGGCAAGATAGGGCTCCGCCTCGGCCTGCATGTGCTCGGCAAAGTGCGTATCCTCGATCCAACGCATAAGACAGCCTCCTTTGATCTTGCGGGCAGCGCCCACGTCTCTCTGTCTACCAATATACCAGAGATCCGAGCCGGGGGCAAGCGATAATTGCGTGACGGGCCCGCCTCTTCCGGCTTTACAACCGGGCGCTCGCATGATAAGATCGAGACGGAGAGAACGCCCCCTCTGCGGGGGCGGAGCGGACGTCCGGCGGCACCGGGGAGGAACTGTGCGATGGAGAGACTGTATACCAAGACCGGGCGGGAGCTGAAGGGCCTGCCCTGGATGAGCTATCCCCGGCCGCAGCTGCGGCGGGAGGACTGGCTCTGCCTGAACGGAGAATGGCAGCTCCAGATCCGGGAGCGCGGGAAGAAGGGCGGCCTCCTGCGCCGAAGGAAAGGCGCGGATCCCGAGCGCGGGAAGGGTGCCGAAGGCCGGGAGACCGCGGTCCGGGTTCCCTTCTGCCCGGAGAGCCTGCTGTCCGGCGTGGAGCGGCCGCCGGAGATCGGCGAGGAGATGGTCTATCGCCGGAGCTTCCGCGTCCCCGAGAGCTGGGCCGGCCGCCGGGTGCTGCTGCACTTCGGCGCGGTGATGCGGGAGACTGCGGTGGCGGTGAACGGCCGGGAGCTGGCCCGCCACGAAAACGGCTATCTGCCCTTCACCGTCGACGTCACGGAGGCCCTGGTCCCCGGGCCCAACGAGCTGGCGGTCACGGTGGTCAACGACCTGGACCAACGCTTCCCCTGGGGCAAACAGCGCAGGGACCGGGGCGGCATGTGGTACACCCCCTGCTCCGGCATCTGGCAGACGGTCTGGCTGGAGCCTGTGCCGGAGACCTATGTGCGCCGCCTGGAGATCCATACCGGACTGGACTGGGCGGAGATCCGGGCCGAGGGCGTGCGCGAGGGCGAAGTGCTGGCGGATGGCCGACGCTATCCCCTGACAGAGGGCCGCGCCCATATCCGGCTGGAGCAGCCCCGGCTCTGGTCGCCGGAGCATCCGGAGCTGTATCCCTTCGTGCTCATGGCGGGGGAGGACAAGGTGGAGTCCTACTTCGCCCTGCGCACCCTGACGGTCGAAGAGCGCAGGGGCAAGATGCGCCTCTGCCTCAACGGGGAGCCCTACTTTTTCCACGGTCTGCTGGATCAGGGCTACTGGAGCGACGGGCTCTACACCCCCGCCAGTCCCATGGCCTACGTCATGGACATCACCGCCATGAAGCGCCTGGGCTTCAACACCCTGCGCAAGCACATCAAGATCGAGCCGGAGCGCTTCTACTACGACTGCGACCGCCTGGGAATGATCGTGTTCCAGGACATGGTCAACAATGGCGACTACCGTTATCTGCGGGACACTGCGCTGCCCACGGCCAAGGTGAACCTCCGCACGCGGGACGAAGGGCTCCATCCGGACCCGGAGGGGCGGCGGAACTTCCTGCAGGCCATGGAGGAGACCGTCCGGCTCCTGCAGAGCCACCCCTGCGTCTGCCTGTGGACCATCTTCAACGAGGGCTGGGGCCAGTTCTGCGCCGACGACGCCTATGCGCGGCTGAAAGAGCTGGACCCGGAGCGCTTCGTGGATGCCACTTCCGGCTGGTTCAAGCAGACGAAGAGCGATGTGGAGAGCCTGCACATCTATTTCGACAAGCTCCAGCTGGGGAAGGAGCATCGGCCCCAGCTCCTCTCGGAGTTCGGGGGATACGTCTGGAAGAGCGACGAACACAGCGCCGACCGGGACAAGACCTATGGCTACCGCATCTACGGCAGCCGGGAGGAGCTGGTCCGGGGCATCCAGTCCCTGTACTGGGAGCATATCGTCCCGCTGGTCCGCCAGGGCCTCTGCGGCGCGGTCTATACCCAGGTCAGCGATGTGGAGGATGAGACCAACGGCCTTCTGACCTTCGACCGGGCCGTGCAGAAGCTGCGGCCGGTGGAGCTGGCGGGCCTGGCCCGGGCTCTGCAGGAGGCCGTGCGGGACTGAGAGCCCGCCGGATGCGGAGGGGACGGGATAGGCCCTTCGCTCTCCGTCCGCGCCCAAGGAGAACGCCTCCCTCGGGATGGGAGACGCGCTCCTTGGGGGACAGGAGTTTTTGCTTGACAAGCAAAGGACGCTGTGCTATTATACTTTGGCGGCATGCAGAAGTACCCAAGAGGCCGAAGGGGCTCCCCTGCTAAGGGAGTAGGGTGTCTATAAAACGCCGCGAGGGTTCAAATCCCTCCTTCTGCGCCAGAAAAACCCTGTATTCTCAACGAATACAGGGTTTTTCGCGTCCTCTGACCCTTTATGAAGAATCAGAGATTGGACGGATCGACCCTCGCGTCATGCTATATACTTACTGGAACGGGCAGAGCCTGGATGAACCGCTCCATGCGGTCGGCCGACTGCTGGCGCATCTTCTGGGAAACGTGGCCGTAGACGTCCAGCGTGAAGCTCGCCGTCGCGTGCCCGAGGTTGCTCTGCACGGTTTTGATATCATCGCCGCTCTCGATGGACACGACCGCATAGCTGTGGCGCAGATCATGGAAGCGCGCATTATCCAGCCCGATCCCTCTCACGATATCCTTGAAGCGGTGATACACCGTGAAATGGCAGAGATGTCCGCCAAAGTCGTTGGTGAACACCAGATTCCAGGGATTGCTCCACGCCGCGTCGGCGATCTCCTTTTTGCGCGTCTGCTCCTGCTTTACCTTCCGCAGCACCGCCATGACGGGATCGACGGCCGTGACGATCCGGCTTCTGCTGTTCTTGGTCGGCACGAGCGCATACTTCCCGCCGATCTTCTGATCCTTTTGGAGCTGCTTGTTAATGTAGAGCGTCTTGTGCTCGAAATCAACGCAGTCCCAGGTCAGACCCAGCACCTCTCCCTGCCGCAGACCGGTGAAGAGCGTTATCTGATACAGATACTCGAACTCGTGCCCGCGGATCGCGTTGAGGAAAAGGGAGATGTCGTCCTTCTCCAGGGGACGGATATCCTTTTTGATAACCTTTGGCAGATCGCACATATCAGATGGATTCGGAAAGCATCGCTTGAGTGAAATTGCAAAAGACGTGAACTTTGCCAACAACAAATGCGGGAAGTATCTGGACGCGCTGGTCGACGCCGGCTTTGTCGTTGCGAGACACGACAAAAGTGGCACCTACGCAAAATACGAGCTGGCCAACACGTACTATGCCGCATGGTGCCGGTATGCGTATCTGCGAAAGACGGAACAGATCATGCGGCCGGAGGAGCATTTGCAATTTGTCCTTTCGGATCTGGACGACGCGATCGCGCTTCCTTCGTTCCATCAGGCCTGCCGCCGGATGATCCTCGCCGGAGAATGTCATCGCTATGACAGCAGCCGGAGCAAAGGATATTTGGATAACTGCCGATACCTTCCTCTGAAGATGCCGGACGGAAGCAGCGTTGTTCTGCACTGCGTTGAAGATCAGGATCACGGTGCCAGGATTTATGTTTTCCCGCAGTCCCTGACGATCCGCTATACGAAAAAGGAACTGCAAAGCATTCTGTATGCCGTCCGCTTTGACGACACGTTTTACGACCCTGAGATCGTCGTCTTCGGTCTGGAACGCTTCAGCGACTGGTGCGTTCACGAGTCCGCGAAGCGAGAATATCTGCACGAGGTCACGATGGAACGGATGAGATATTGACAAAAGATCTCCCTGCTGTGCGAGCGGCGAACTCACACAGCAGGGAGATCTCTTATGTACAGGTAAGTGATTTGCTTGCTTTAGCAAGCAATGCAGGTGCGGCCACACTTTTGCTTTAGCAAGCAATGCATGTGTCTATACACGCTGCATTTTTTGCGTCAGCTGCGCCATGCTTCCTTCATGAAGTTTTGAAAAAACTCATGCCGTCCGCCTGCTTGCTTCCCGCAAAAAACTTGTTGAGGCTGCCGCCCCAAACCCCGGATGATTTTTGATTTCATCAAAAAGCTGCGCGATCAAAGACCGCTTGAAGGAAGACATAAATAGCAGAAGAGTTTATGCGGAGATGGTTCTGAACGGAGAAATCGAGGATTATTTGAAAAGAGTCACATGATAAACATAGCCCCATCGGACGAAGAGCAATCGTTCGATGGGGCTATTGTCCTTTTTTGCTCACCTCGTCGTGCCGCCCCAGAGGAGGGGAGAGATTTCGACCAGGCGGCGGAAGGGCTTTTCGGGATTCTGGATGCGATCCAGCAGGAATACGGCGGCGAGGCGGCCGATCTCGGTACTGTTGATCTGTGCGGTGGTCAGCTTCGGTTCGACGATCGCAGCTTCCGGCGAGCCGTCGAAGCCGGTCACCATCACATCCTCCGGGATGCGTAGGCCGCGCATTTTCAGCGCGCGCATCAGATGGATCGCCAGGAAGTCGTTGGCGCAGACAAAGCCGTCCGGGATCGCGGGCATGGCCTCCAGCTTCCGCAGCACCCATTCGTCGTCTCCGTATTCCGGCCCGTCGGGATCGAGGATGCACAACGCCTGGTCGATCGGCAGTCCCTTCGCCGTCATAGCTGCGACAAAGCCGGTCCAACGCTCGGAAAAGCTGTTGCAGTGCTCCTTGTCGCCGACAAAGCCGATCCGTCTGGCGCCGGCGTCGATCATGCGGTCGGTCATGTTGATGACGGCCGCGAAGTTTTCCATCGTGACAAAATCGCAGTTCAGGATCGCCCGGTTCGCGTTGGCGTAGCCGTCCACGAAGACGCAGGGAAGGCCAAGCGTGCTGACCATCTCCTGATAGGCTTTGTCAAACAGCTCGATACACAAAACGGCTGCCGTGTCTTCCAGATCAAGATGAGGCGGCAGCTTCTTCGCCGCGATCTCCTCGGAGGATATTTCGTACATCTTCATCGTATAGCCCGCGCGGCAGATCGAATCGGTGAAGCTCGTGATAAAGAAAGCGCCGAAATTGTGACTGAGGAGCTTGTGCTGCGTCAGCAGGGCGACGTTTCGGCTGCCCTCCGGCGCGACCGGCGTATCCTCCGGAATCTGGCCGTAGCCCAGCTCCTGCGCTTTCTGCAGCACCAACTTTTTCGTGGCCTCGGGCACGGCGCCCCGATCGTTGAAGATCTTGGAGACCGTGTTGCGGGACAAGCCGCAGGCGTCGGCGATCTCCTGCATCGTTACTCGTTTGACTGCCATTCTGCTCACTCCCCGGATAATTGCTTCTGATATTACTATATCACGCCTCATTGTAAAAAACAAGATGTGCAAAATGTAAACTATTCGCCCTTGCAACTGTGGATTTTGCACAATTACGTGCATCTTCCTTTAGAAATCTTTACAAAGTGTAAATATTTCTCGAATTCACCGTTGACATTTCGTAAAACTTGCCGTATGATGACATTGAAGGATAGTTTACATTTTGTTCACCTATCCGCATCGTGTAAACAAGGACGCCGGATGTGTGCCCGAACAGAAATAAGGAGGATACAATATGGCAGAGGTTCAACTGAAAAACATCAAAAAAGTGTACCCCTTCGTCAGCGGCGAGCAGAAGAAGAGCAAGAAGAAAAAGGCGGATGAGCCGGAAAAGAAAAAGGCCAACCTTCAGATCACCGATGAAGGCGTCGTGGCTGTTCAGGCCTTCGATCTGGACATCAAGGACAAGGAGTTCATCGTGCTGGTCGGTCCCTCCGGCTGCGGCAAATCCACCACGCTGCGCATGGTGGCCGGCCTGGAGGAGATCTCCGGCGGCGAACTGTACATCGACGGCAAGCTGATGAACGACGTGGCCCCGAAGGACCGCGACATCGCGATGGTCTTCCAG
>JAFZOC010000039.1 GCA_017550765.1 Oscillospiraceae bacterium | reverse complement strand
GGACGGCAGCGCCGACGGCAGGATCACCGTGTCGGACGTGACGCTGCTGGCGAAGTACGTGAAGGCCAAGGGCCAGGGCGTGGTCATCTACTGAGATCTTTGATCCTCGCTCCTATCCCCACGAAGGAGACGGGCCGAGCGCCGGGATCGGAACGAACGATATACTGTCGAGAGCGGCTCCTGCAGGGGGGCCGCTTTTGGCGTCTCCGGGGGCTTGTGGGCATCTCGCCGATCGTTTGGAACAGGGGAAGGCGCCGATTGCGACTGGAGCCGAGAGAACTGCGAAGAGCACATCCGACGCAGCGGACTTTTTGCGAGAACATCGGGACAGCAGCTTGACAGAGCAGCGGCGGGCCGGGTATGATTATATTGATATATATTATTGATCACAGGAGGGAAGAGCTATGCTGCAGAGACTGAAAAAGACACTGGCCATGCTGCTTTGTTTCGCGCTTATCGTGGGACTGTTCCCCGGGATGGCGCTGGCGGAGAGCGGCGAGGAGACCAAGAGCGTCATCGCGCCCGCCGAGCCCGATCCGGCAAAAGATCCAAGCGCGGGTGAGGGGAACATCATGCCTGAAGAGCCCGTAGGGGCCGACGCCCCCGGTGGCCCGGACGCTTTGATCACGGCGGATGAGATCCAGGAGGCCATCGCCTCCGGCGCGTGCGGCGACGATTTGACCTGGACGCTGGATGAAGCGGGGACCCTGATCGTCTCCGGTACCGGCGCGATGTGGGACTGGCAGGCAGAGCATCTGACACCTTGGGCAGAAGCTCTGAGTTCGATCAGATCGGTCGTTCTGCAAGAGGGCGTGACGAGCGTCGGAGCATGTGCTTTCTCCTGGAACGACCAGCTTGCGAGCGTCGAGCTTCCGGACAGCCTTCTCGAGATCGGCTTCGAGGCCTTCGGTTATTGTCCGTCTTTGACAGCAGTGGATCTTCCGGAGGGGCTCAAACTGATCGGCGGTCGTGCCTTCACATGCTGTGAGCAGCTTACCGATCCGACCTTCCCGAGCACGCTTGAGCTGATCGGCGGGAGCGCCTACTCCAACTGCATTTCTTTGAGAGAACTGGAACTCCCTGCATCTTTGCGTACGATCGGCAGCTATGCCTTCTACTACTGCACAGGCCTGAGGAAGGTGGATGTGGCCGAAGGGCTCCAGTCCATCGGCACCAGCGCCTTCGACACCTGTATCGCGCTGGAGGAGCTGCGTTTTGCGGGGGATGCGCCGAGCTTCGGAGAAGAGGTCTTCGCCTCCCGTGAGCCTCAGTCTGTCACCGCGAAGGTCTATTATCCCAAGGACAACGAGACATGGTATCAGGATGTCATGTACTACTACGGCGGCAGCATCACCTGGGTGGGCTACCTGCCGGATCCCAGCACCGTCAAGGTGAATAGCGCGTTGTTCCCCGACCCGATCTTCCGCGCCTATGTGAGCGAGCACTTCGATACCGACGGGGACGGCTGTCTCTCCGAGACGGAGATCGCGGCGGCCAAGATCGTCGACCTGGAGGGCTCGGGCGTCGCGTCCCTGGTAGGCATCGAGTATCTGACGGAGCTGGAGGAGCTGAACGCCTCCGGCGACTTCGATACCGACGGTCGGCTGACCGAACTGGACCTCAGCGCAAATACCAAGCTGAAGTGCCTGTACCTGGGCTTCAACCGGGATCTCCTCTCGCTGGACGTGACCGGGCTCCCCGCGCTGGAGTCCCTGATGGTCGGCAACTGCAACCTCATCGAATTGGATCTGAGCCAGAACACCGCCCTGCGGGAGCTCTGGTGCGACAACAATAACTTGGAAACGCTGGACCTGAGCGCGAACAGCTCCCTGGAGCATCTGGACTGCTGCGGCAACTACGCGATCGGGGTGCTGGATCTCCGCCCCTGCCCCGCACTGGTGGAGGCTTACCTCTCCGGCGGGCGGCACATCAGCTGGATGGAGCAGGCTCTGCCGGACCTGTACGAGCAGATCTGGGTCTACGGCGGCACGGGCGACGACGATTACGTCCTTGCGCTCAACAGCGATATGTACGTGATCGCGGTCTCCTCCGGCCAGTGCGGCGACGCGCTCTACTGGAGCTTCGACGACGAGACTGCCACCCTCACCGTTACCGGAGCCGGGGAAATGTGGGACTTCGAGACCATGGGCCCCTGGGAGCCGCTGTGGCAGAAGATCGAAAAGGTGGTCGTGGAGCCCGGCGCGACCAGCATCGGCGTCATGGCCTTCTGCTGCTGCCACAAGCTGGAGAGCGTCCAGCTTCCCGATACTGTTACGAAGATCGCGTACCAGGCTTTTGCGGACTGCGGCGAGCTGAGCGAGCTGATCCTGCCCGCGGGTCTCGAGGAGATCGAGACGGCAGCGTTCCAGTACTGCTGGGCTTTGCCCGAGCTGTCGATCCCGGAGCATGTCACGACGATCGGGTCGAGCGCCTTCGCCGGCTGCTATGCCCTGGAGCGCGTGACGCTCCCGGACAGCCTGAGGATCATCGAGAGCGGGGCCTTCGGGGAATGCCGCGGTCTGAGCAGCGTGACGATCCCGAGCGGGGTCGCCGAGATCGGCGGTTGGGCGTTCTCCTCGTGCAGCGGCCTCACCGAGATCCGCTTCGAGGGCTCCGCGCCGACGATCGGGGAAAACGCGTTTCGAGACGTCACCGCTACGGCCTATTATCCCGTATCCGATCCCAGCTGGACCGAAGATGTCCGCCAAAACTACGGCGGTACGATCACATGGGCTGGCTACGAGCCGCAGCCTGAGCGCATCCCCGGCGATATCAACGGGGACGGGAAGGTGACGGTGGCAGACGTGACGCTGCTGGCGAAATACGTGAAGGCCAAGGGCCAGGGCGTTACGATCGTACCCGGTGCCGGCAACGTGGACGGCAGCGCCGACGGCAGGAT
>JAFZOC010000038.1 GCA_017550765.1 Oscillospiraceae bacterium | reverse complement strand
CCTGCAGGAGCTGGCGGGAGATGCGGATGGTCTTGTTGATGGTCTCGACCATGTGCACGGGGATGCGGATGGTGCGGGCCTGGTCGGCGATGGCGCGGGTGATGGCCTGGCGGATCCACCAGGTGGCGTAGGTGGAGAACTTGTAGCCCTTGGTGTAGTCGAACTTCTCCACGGCCTTGATCAGGCCCAGGTTGCCCTCCTGGATCAGGTCCAGGAACAGCATGCCGCGGCCCACGTAGCGCTTGGCGATGGACACCACCAGACGGAGGTTGGCCTCGGTCATGCGGTGCTTGGCCTCCTCGTCGCCCTCGGACATCTTGATGGCCAGGGCCACCTCTTCCTCCGGGGTCAGCAGGGGCACCTTGCCGATCTCCTTCAGGTACATGCGCACCGGGTCGTCGGTGGAGAAGCTGTCCATCATGGCGTCGGTGTCGGCGATCTCCTCCTCGGGGACCTCTTCGATCTCGGCCAGGTCCTCCACCTCGGGCAGCACGTCGTCGTCCAGCGGGGGCAGCACGTCCTCGGCACCCACGTCGATCTCGATGCCGTTCTGCTCCAGCGTCTCATAGAACTTGCTGATCGCCTCGCTGTCCAGGTTCAGATCCTCCAGGACTTCCAGCTCCTTGGCGGAGAGGCGGCCCAGCTTCTTGCCCTTGTCCAGCAGCTCCTGCAGCTTCTCCTCGGGGGACTTGACAGGCTCGCCCTCCTTCTTCTTGGCGGGGCGCTTCTTGGGCTTGGGCAGCTCGGTCTCGGTCTGGCTGGCGATGTCGTTGGCGGAAGCCTCCTCCAGGAGACGGTCGGCCATGCTCTCCAGCTCTTCCTCGGTCAGCTTGATCTCATCATTCATTTGCCTCATACCTCTTTCCTTTTTCTCTGTTGCTCTCGGCCAGCGCACGCAGATCCAGCGGCGCGTTCTTCTGTTCTCGCCGGGCTTTTTGTTCCCGGATGACCTTTATGTAATCTGCCAGGGCCTTTTTCCCACGGGAGAGGTCCTCCGGCTCGTCCAGGATGCGCACCAGCAGGGACATCTCCTGCGGGCTCAATACGGCGCTGAGCCCCGCCGGACTGACCGACGCGTCCTGGGCGATCCGCTCTCGCAGCACGCCGTAGATGTGCCCCAGCGGCTCGGAGGAGAAGTCCCCCGGCTCCGGGAGACCGGGCCTGCGGCCCAGTTCCGGCTCCAGAGACAGCAGCCGGATCAGGCCCTGCTCCGCCACCGCGGAGGAGGGATCCTCGAAGCGCAGTTCCCGTTCCGCGGGCTGGGCCAGCTGTTCGGGCCGCGCCTGCCGGCGCTCCTCCTCCCGGCGGGTGCTGCGCAGGAGCTGCTTGCGGCGGCGCTCCACCTCGGCGGAGACGACATCGGCTTTGAGACCGACCTCGGCTGCCACGCGCATGGCGTAGACCTGCCGCTCCACGGAGCCGGGGAGCCGCGCCACCAGGTCCGTGGCCTCCTTGAGATAGTCCACCTTCTGCTCGTCCACGCTGAGATCGTACTTGTCCCGCACGTTGCGCAGGCGGTAATCCACCTGGTCCTCCGAGCCCTCCAGCAGCTTGCGGAAGGCCTCGGGGCCTTTGGCTTTGATGTATTCGTCCGGGTCCTTGGCCCCGCTGAGCCGGAGGATCTTCACCTTCACGTCCAGCTTCTCCAGGATGCCGATGGCCCGCTGGGAGGCTTTCAGCCCGGCGTTGTCGTTGTCGTAGGCGACGATCACCTGGCTGGTATAGCGGGAGAGGAGCCGGGCCTGCTCCGGGGTCAGGGAGGTGCCCAGAGAGGCCACCGCCGAGTCGAAACCGGCCTGATGCAGGCTCACCACGTCTATATTGCCCTCGGAGAGGATGATATATCCGCTTTTTGACTTTTTCGCCAGATTGAGCGCGAAAAGGTTGCGGCTCTTGTTGAAGACCAGGGTCTCGGGGCTGTTCATGTACTTGGGCTCCCCCTCGCCCAGGATGCGGCCGGAGAAGCCGATGACGTTGCCGCGCACGTCGATCACGGGGAACATGAGCCGGTCGCGGAAGGCGTCGTAGAAGCCGCCGCTCTTGCCCCGGCGCAGGAGCCCGGCGTCGAACATCTCCAGGTCGGTATAGCCCTTGGCCAGCATGGCCTTGCGCAGGGCGTCCCAGCTGGCGGGGGCGAAGCCCAGCCCGAAGTTCCGGGCGGTGGCGGGGGAGATGCGGCGCTGGGCCATGTAGTCCCCGGCGCGCTTCCCCTCCGGGGTGGACAGCTGCTCGTAGAAGAAGCGTGCGGCGTCCTTGTTGAGGGCGAGCATCCGGGCGCGTTTGCGGCCCTCGGCGTCGTTCTGCTCCTCGGGCATGGCCATCCCGGCCCGCCGGGCCAAAAATTCCACCGCGTCCCGGTAGCCCAGGCCCTCGATCTCCATGATGAAGTTGATGACCCCGCCGCCCTTGCCGCAGCCGAAGCAGTGGTAGATCTGCTTGTCCGCGTTCACGGAGAAGGAGGGGGTCTTCTCACTGTGGAAGGGGCAGAGGCCGAACTGGTTGGCCCCGCTGCGCTTGGAGAGGCGCACATAGCCGGAGACCACGTCCACGATGTCGCTGCGGTCCACCAGCTCGTCTATGAACTTTTCGGGAAAGGCCATGGGCGGTCACCTCCTTGGGGAGAATGAAGGGATGAAGAAGGGATGGCGTCGCGCGGAGCGCGACAGATCTCGAGCCGATGCCGGAGGCGATACCGCAGTTCCTCCGTTCGCGAAACGGCTCCTGTCCTCAGCGGAGCGGCTCCGTCCCCACCCTACTTCACGCTCCAGGCGAAGGGGATGAACAGCTCCCCGTATTTCTCCATGGCATAGCTGTCGGTCATGCCGGAGATGTAGTCCACGGCGGCGCGGCCCCGACCCTCCCGCTCCACGATGGGCTGGAAGTCCTCCGGGAGCTTTTCCGGATGGGCGCAGTACCAGTCGAAGAGACGGCTGAGGATGCCCTCCACCTTGCTCTCCTCGCTCTTGGCGACGGAGTCGGTGTAGATGGTGGCGTACATGAAGCTGTGGAAGAACTGGAAGACCTCCTGCATCCGGGGGGACATCTTCAGTTCCCCGTCGCCGGAGTTCGCGATCAGGTCGGTCATGAAGGCGTTGATGCGCTCGCTGTTGCGGGTGCCGCAGTTGTCCCGGATCAGGGCGGGCACGTCCTCCTCAGTGAGGATCCCGGCGCGGATGGAGTCGTCCAAGTCGTGGTCGATGTAGGCGATCCGGTCGCACAGGCGCACCGCGGTGGCCTCCCGGGTGTCGTCCGGGGCGCCGTGGGTGTGGTGGAGGATGCCCATGCGGGTCTCATAGCAGAGGTTCAGCCCGCGGCCCTCCCGCTCGAGCACGTCCACCACGCGCAGACTCTGCTCATAGTGCT
>JAFZOC010000037.1 GCA_017550765.1 Oscillospiraceae bacterium | reverse complement strand
GGCCCGGGGCCGGATGGTCCTGGAGACCGACGCCCGCAGCGGCAAGGGCGTCCGGGACTTCGCCCCGGCGGTGCGCCGCCTGCTCAAGGACAAGCTGGCGAGCTTGGAGGCGAAGGGCCAGGTGGGCCGGCCTCTGCGGGTCATGATCCTGGGGATCCCCAATGTGGGCAAGTCCACGTTCATCAACAAGGTGGCAGGGCGCAAGGCCGCCATCGCCGGGGACAAGCCCGGCGTGACCCGCGGCAAGCAGTGGATCGCGGTGGACCGGGGCCTGGACCTGCTGGATACGCCGGGCATCCTCTGGCCCAAGTTCGACAGCCAGGAAGTGGGCGAGATGCTGGCCATCACCAACGCCATCAAGGCCGACGTGCTGGACAAGGAGACCCTGGGCGCGAACTTCATGCTGCGGCTGCAGCGCTACTACCCCGAGGCCCTTCGGGAGCGCTACCGCATCGAGCCGGACTGCGCCGAGAGCGGCTTCGGCCTGCTGGAGGCGGCGGCCAGGAAGCGGGGCTTCCTGCTCTCAAAGGGCGAGTATGACATCGAGCGCATGGCCAATACCCTGCTGGGGGAGTATCACGACGGCAAGCTGGGCCGTCTGAGTTTGGAGCAGCCGGATGACGGATCTGTGGACATTGAAGGATGAGCTCTACGAGAGCGGCCTGGGGCCGCTCTGCGGCGTGGACGAGGCGGGGCGCGGCCCTCTGGCGGGGCCGGTGTACGCCGCCGCCGTCATGCTGCCCCGGGATCTGCAGATCTCTGGGCTGAACGACTCCAAGAAGCTCTCGGAGAAGAAGCGGGAGGAGCTGTTCGACGTCATCTGCGCCCAGGCGTTGTGCTGGTCGGTCGCCTTCGCCACCGTGGAGGAGATCGAGGAGCGCAACATCCTGGGGGCCACGATGCTGGCCATGGACCGCGCCGTCGCGGGCCTTGCGATCCGCCCGGCCCTGGCCCTGATCGACGGGAACAGGTCCAAGGGGATCTCCGTGCCCACCCGCTGCGTCGTCAAGGGCGACGCCACCTGCGCCGACATCGCGGCGGCTTCGATCCTGGCCAAGGTCAGCCGTGACCGGGCCATGCTGGAGCTGGCGGAGCAGTATCCCCAGTACCATTTCGAGCAGCACAAGGGCTACGGGACGGCGCTGCACTATGCGGCCCTGCGGGAACATGGGCCTTCGCCCGTCCACCGGCTCAGTTTTTTGAAGAAGATGCACTGATGGACAGACAGTCTTTGGGACGCTTCGGAGAGGAGCAGGCGGCACGGTATCTGCGCCGCCGTTTTTATACGATCGTGGAGCGGAACTACCGCTGCCGCCTGGGGGAGATCGACCTGATCGTCAAGCGCGGCGGATATCTGGTCTTCGTGGAGGTGAAGCTCCGCAGGGACGCCTCCCACGGCGAGGCGCGGGAGTTCGTGGACGCGCGGAAACAGCAGCGCGTCATCGCCGCGGCGGAACAGTGGCTGAGCCAGCACGAGACGGCGCTGCAGCCCCGCTTCGACGTGATCGAGGTCTACGCCCCCCGCGGGGCGGACGGCCCGGTGAGGATCGAACACATCGAGAACGCGTTCATGTGATCGAGATCCCACCTCGAGGCGGCTCTGTCGCGCGGAAGGCCCGGATGCGAGCTCTGCGGGCCCTCGCGTGGGCCCGGCGGAGAGGCCCTCGCCCCGAGCGCGACGGATGTAAAAAACTGCATGGAAAGGCAGAACGCCTTTCCATGCAGTTCAGCAGGTCCCCCTGGGGCAGAAAGTGCCACAGTAGGTCTCGCCCTTGGTGACGGCGCGCTCGCTCTTGACCTTGATGGCCTCGGCGCTGCAGCGGCAGTCCACGGTGTTGTACTTGCAGGATGTGACGTCGCAGCCCACATGGGGCGCGGGCCCGGTCTGTTCATGTCGCATGAGGATCCCTCCTTTGGAATGGTCGTCTCTAGTATCTGCCCACAGGGCCAGACTTATTCGGAGTTGAACGTATGGCGCTCTATGCGATCGGCGATCTCCATCTGTCTCTGGCGAACGACAAGCCCATGGATGTGTTCGGAGACTGCTGGAAAGATCACACGGAAAAACTGAAGAGAGGCTTCGCCGGGCTCCGGGAGGACGATGTGACCGTCCTCTGCGGAGACCTGAGCTGGGCCATGGGCCTGGAGGAGGCGGCGGAGGACTTCCGCTTCATCCATGCGCTCCCGGGGCAGAAGATCGTCCTCAAGGGCAACCACGACTACTGGTGGAGCACGGCCTCCAAGGCCATGGCCCTGTTCCAGCGCAACGGGATCGACAGCATCCGCATCCTCAACAACAACTGCTGGACCTACGGCGACTATGCGATCTGCGGCACCCGGGGCTGGTTTTTCGAGGAGGAGACGGGCTCGCCCCACGACGCCAAGATCATGCGCCGGGAGATCATGCGCCTGGAGGCTTCGCTGAAGGCGGCGGGGGACCGGGAGAAGCTGGTCTTCCTGCACTACCCGCCGATCTTCCAGAAGTACGAGTGCCCGGAGATCCTGTCTCTGCTGCAGGAGCACCGGGTGAGGCTGTGCTGCTACGGCCATATCCACGGCCGGGGCATCTCCGCGGCTTTCAACGGCTGGCGCGGCTGCACCGAGTTCCGCCTGGTCTCGGCAGACGCCGTGGGCTTCGCCCCGGTGAAACTGCTGGACGACCCGGAAAACGCGCAAATACTGTGATGTTCAAGAAATTTTCATTGATTTTACAGGAGAACTCTGTTAATATATATCTCTGCGTGTGACTCACATATGATAGGAGGAAAAGCGAGCATGATCGTCAAGAACGTAGAAAAGAAAGAGAACAACACTGCCATCATCCAGGTAGAGACCGACGCCGCCGAGTTCGAGGCCGCCGTCCAGGGCGCTTACCTGAAGAACAAGGGCAGCATCAATATCCCCGGCTTCCGCAAGGGCAAGGCCCCCCGCGCGATCGTCGAGGGCATGTACGGTCCCGAGGTGTTCTATCAGGACGCCATGGACGAACTGGCGCCGAAGGCCTATGAGCACGGCCTCGCCGAGAAGGGCCTGCGCGTGGTCGGCGCTCCCGCCATCGAGAACGTGGAGGTCACCGAGGGCCGTACCGTGCTGTACAGCTTCAAGGTCACCCTGTATCCCGAGGTCACCCTGGGCCAGTACAAGGGCCTGAAGGCCCCCAAGGACGTCAGCACCGTCTCCGAGGAAGAGGTCGAGGAGGAGCTGGAGAAGGTCCGCAAGCAGAACGCCCGCAAGATCTCCGTGGAGGACCGTCCGGCCCAGATGGGCGACACCGTGGACATCGACTTCGACGGCTTCCTGGAAGGGGAGCGCTTCGAGGGCGGCAAGTCCGAGGGCAACTCGCTGGAGCTGGGCAGCCATTCCTTCGTCCCCGGCTTCGAGGAGCAGGTCGTCGGCATGCAGATCGGCGAGGAAAAGGATCTGGACATCACCTTCCCCGAGACCTATGTGGAGCATCTGGCCGGCAAGGCCGTGGTCTTCAAGGTCAAGCTCAACGCCATCACCTTCTCGGAACTGCCCGAGCTGGACGATGAGTTCGCCAAGGATGTGTCCGAGTTCGATACCCTGGAGGAGTACAGGGCCGACGTCCGCGCCAAGCTCCAGGCCAAGTATGAGGAGCAGGCGGAGAGCGCTTTCCGGTCTCTGATCATGAAACAGGCTGCCGACAACATGACCGTGGAAGTCCCCGACGTCATGATCCAGGAGAAGGCCGAGGAGATCATCCGCAACTACGCCGCCAACTTCGGCCTCACCGACCGCAGCATCGAGATGGATCGGCTGGTGCGCATGATGGGCATCGACCCCGAGACCATGAACCAGAGCATCCTGCCCGCCGCCGAGTTCCAGGTCCGCACGGAGCTGCTGCTGGAGGCCGTCGCCCAGGCGGAGGGCATCAGCATGACCGAGGAAGAGAAGGAGGCCTATCTCAAGCGCATCGCCGAGAGCGTCAAGGCCAGCCCTGAGGAGATCCTGTCCTACTTCGGACTGGATACCATCGAGAACGAGTTCAAGAAGGAGCGCGCCACCTCCGTCATCATGGACAGCGCCGTCATCGGCGAGGCCGAAGAGCCCGCCGCTGAGGAGCCTGCCGCCGAGGAGGCCGCTGCCGAGGAGACAGAGCATCCCGCGGAGTGAGGACGGCGCGCCTGCCATGGCGCACGCCCCCTGTTATGATCTCCCGGAAAACGGGATATGCTCTCTCAAGTCTACGAAAGGAGATCTACCCTATGAGCCTAGTCCCCTATGTGGTCGAGCAGACCAGCCGCGGCGAGCGGTCCTATGACATCTTCTCCCGCCTGCTGAACGACCGGATCATCATGCTGTCCGAGGAAGTCAACGACGTGACCGCGAGCCTGGTCGTCGCGCAGCTGCTGTATCTGGAGGCCCAGGACCCCGACAAGGACATCCAGTTCTACATCAACAGCCCCGGCGGCAGCGTTTCCGCGGGCCTCGCGATCTATGACACCATGCAGTATATCAAGCCTGACGTGTGCACCATCTGTGTGGGCCTCGCGGCCTCCATGGGCGCCTTCCTCCTGTCCTCCGGCGCCAAGGGCAAGCGGATCGCTCTCCCCAACGCGGAGATCATGATCCATCAGCCCTCCGGCGGCAGCCACGGCCAGGCCACCGATATCAAGATCCAGGCCGAGCAGATCCTGAAGATCAAGAAGCGGCTCAACGGCATCCTGGCCCAGAACACGGGCAGGACCCTGGAGGAGATCGAGCGCGACTGCGAGCGCGACCACTTCCTCACCGCCGAAGAGGCCCAGGCCTACGGCCTGATCGACAAGGTCATCTACAAGCGCTGACATCGTTTTGCATGGGGGAACGACCGTTCCCCCATCTTTTGGATCTGGACCGGATCGCTCGGATCCGGATCCGGAGGATACCCGCCGGGAAGACCGGCAGATCGGAGGAAGACTATGCCCAATAACGACGAGGGCAGAAAGAGCATCCGCTGCTCCTTCTGCGGCAAGTCCCAGAGCTTGGCGAAGCGCCTGATCGCGGGCAACGGCTGCTATATCTGCGACGACTGCGTGCGCACCTGCATGACCATCGTCGAACGCTTCGCGGAGAACAGCTCGGGCGAGCAGGTCACAGGCAACGACGGGCGCGCGCTCGATCTGAAGCGGCTGCCCAAGCCCGTGCAGATCAAGGAGGGCCTGGACCAGTATGTGATCGGACAGGACCGGGCCAAGATGGTGCTGGCTGTGGCGGTCTATAACCACTATAAGCGGATCCTCCACTCCCGGAAAGAGGAAGTGGAGCTCCAGAAGAGCAATATCCTGCTGATCGGGCCCACCGGCAGCGGCAAGACCCTCTTCGCCCAGACCATGGCCAAGATGCTGGACGTCCCCTTCGCCATCGCCGACGCCACCACCCTCACCGAGGCCGGCTATGTGGGCGAGGACGTGGAGAACGTGATCTTGAAGCTGCTGCAGGCGGCGGACTTCGACGTGGAGCGGGCCCAGCGCGGCATCATCTACATCGACGAGATCGACAAGATCGCCCGCAAGAGCGAGAACACCTCCATCACCCGGGACGTGTCCGGCGAGGGCGTGCAGCAGGCGCTGCTGAAGATCCTGGAGGGGACCATCGCCTCCGTTCCGCCCCAGGGCGGGCGCAAGCACCCCCACCAGGAGTTCATCCACGTGGACACCACCAACATCATGTTCATCTGCGGCGGCGCCTTTGACGGCCTCGACAAGATCATCGAGCAGCGCATGGATAAGAAGAGCATGGGCTTC
>JAFZOC010000036.1 GCA_017550765.1 Oscillospiraceae bacterium | reverse complement strand
CGTGAGACTGAATCTCTTCTTGGCACCGCTGTGGGTCTTCAGTTTGGGCATGACGTTCTTCTCCTTCCGTGTGTTAGCCCTCAGGCTTCTCAGCCTTGGGCGCTTTGGGCTTTGCCGGCTTCTTCGCCGGAGCGACGGGCTTGGGCGACAGGAACATGAACATGTTCCGGCCTTCCAGCTTGGGCGCCTTATCCATATTGGCGATCTCCGCGCACTTTGCCGCGAAATCCTTCAGCAGCGTGGCGCCGATCTCGGTGTGCGCCATCTCGCGGCCGCGGAAACGCACGGAGACCTTGACCCGGTCGCCGTCCGCAAGGAATTTCAGGGCATTCTTCAGCTTGGTGTTGAAGTCGTTGGTGTCGATGCCCGGAGACATCCGGATCTCCTTGACTTCCACGATCCGCTGGTTCTTCTTGGCCTCTTTCTCCTTCTTGGTCTGCTCGAAGCGGTACTTGCCGTAATCCATGATCTTGCAGACGGGGGGGACGGAGCCCGGAGCGATCTTGACCAGATCCAGCTGCTTCTCTTCTGCGATCCTGAGCGCATCCGCAGCAGACATGATGCCCAGCTGCTCGCCCTGGTCTCCGATCAGGCGGACTTCCCGGTCAATGATCTCTTCGTTGATCTGATGAACAGCGTTTGCGATAGGAAACACCTCCGAATAGATAAAAAACGCGGATGCACAGCATCCACGCATAAAAACACCGCATCTCCCCCTCGGGGAGCGTTGCTTCTATCGACCGCGGCTGGCTCGTCGGCCGCCGGGTGAGGACGGGGATGCCGTACCTACTTTGTTTTGGCTTTGATAAGATACCAGAACTTCTTTCCTTTGTCAAGGGCTTTTTTCTTTTTTATCGGATCTTTTCCGTCGGTGCGACCCGGCGACGCCGGGGCCCCTCTCCCATAGTATGCGCCGCCCCGTCTGGATATCCCGCGCGGACCGCGGCGATCGTCCCCCTTCGGGGACAAAGAGAGGACAGCCTGCCGGAAAGCAGGCTGTCCTTTTCCTTTGGTCGGCTCGCGCGTCTGTGACTTCCTGCGCGGCGCCTCACAGCACGTGGACGGACTCCGGCTCGAAGGCCAGGGCGCACAGCTCCCCGACCTGATAGATGCGCTTGTTCTTGGGGTCGTGCTCCTCCAGCTTCACAAGGGTATCGCCCACCATCACATGGTAGTTCTGGTAGGAGCCCATGAAGCAGCTGAGCACCACGCGGCAGGGCAGCCCGCCCTCCGGCGCCAGGTGGGCCGCCTCGGGACGGAGCACCACGGTGTACTGCTCCCCTCTCTGCATGTCCGGGCGCAGCTCCACGTTCAGAGGGTAGCCCTCCACGTTCAGGGTGGCGTAGCGACCGTCCTGGCCGACCATCTCGCCCCGGAGGAAGTTCGCCTCGCCGATGAAGTCGGCCACGAACTCATTGACCGGGTGGTAGTAGATCTCCTGGGGGGTCCCCATCTGGGCCACCACGCCCTTGTTCATGATGATGATCTTGTCCGAGAGGGCCATGGCCTCGGACTGGTCGTGGGTGACGTAGATGGCGGTGATGCCCACTTCCTGCTGGATGCGGCGGATCTCGGTGCGCATGGTGACGCGCAGCTTCGCG
>JAFZOC010000035.1 GCA_017550765.1 Oscillospiraceae bacterium | reverse complement strand
TCTATATCGTCGCCTGCGGCTCGAGCTATCACGTCGGCATGGTCGGCAAATACAACCTCGAGCGCCTGCTGCGCATGCCGGTCGATATCGCGCTGGCGTCGGAGTTCCGGTATGCCGATCCCCTGGTCGATGAAAAGACCCTTGTCATCGTCATCAGCCAGTCCGGCGAGACGCTGGACACCATGGCCGCCCTGCGGAAGGCCAAGAGCCTGGGGGCCAGGATCCTGTCGATCGTGAACGTGGTGGGCTCTTCCATCGCCCGGGAGTCGGACGACGTGCTCTATACCTGGGCCGGCCCGGAGATCGCCGTGGCCACCACCAAGGCCTACAGCACCCAGATGGTGCTGCTGGATATGCTGGGCCTCTATTTCGCGGACATCCTGGGCAGCATCAGCCCCGAGGAGTACGCCGAGATCGTGGCGGAGCTGCAGGCGCTCCCGGCCAAGATGGAGGAGGTCCTGACCGAGACCGAGCAGATCAAATACCTGGCCTCCCAGTACTTCAACCACGAGCACATCTTCTTCATCGGGCGCAACCTGGACTACGCCCTGGGCCTGGAGGGCAGCCTCAAGCTCAAGGAGATCTCCTACATCCACTGCGAGGCCTACGCCGCGGGCGAGCTCAAGCACGGCACCATCTCCCTGATCGAGGAGGGGACCCTGGTGATCGCGCTGTGCACCTATGCGCCGCTGTTCGACAAGAGCCTGTCCAACATCGTGGAGGTCAAGGCCCGGGGCGCGGACGTCGTCGCCCTGGTAGACGACAGCCACAGCGATGAGCTGCGCAAGACCGTGGACAGCGTCCTGACGATCCCGGACACCCATACGATCTTCAAGCCCTCCCTGGGCGTGATCCCGCTGCAGATCTTCTCCTACTATATGGCCCTCCAGCGCGGCTGCGACATCGACAAGCCCAGGAACCTGGCCAAGTCCGTCACGGTGGAGTGAGCGGCGGGCTGCGCCGTCGCGATCCATCACCGCGGAACAGGGCGCAGATATAGGTAGATATAGATGGAGACCGCCGCGGGAGCGCCAGGCCCCCGCGGCGGTCGCGATACTGGGAACTGAGAAATGATAGAAGAGCCTCCATCCCGAAGGATGGAGGCTCTTTTCATCACCGCTTTGCCGCGGCGGCCAGTTTCCGCTCTCTGCGACGGAGGACCTCCTCGCTCTTGGGCTGGATGTCCCCGGCCTTGGTCAGGGCCCACTTGGTCATCACGGGACCGGCCAGCTCATACACCAGCACGGCGAAGAGCACGATGTTGCGGATCATGGGGCCGTCCCCCGGCAGCTGCGCCGCGGTGACGCACATGCCCAGAGCCACGCCCGCCTGGGGCCAGAGGGTGATCCCCAGGTATTCCACCACCTTGGGCGGGCACTTCATCATCCGGGCGGACTCCCGGGCCCCGAAGTACTTGCCCACACAGCGGGAGAGGATGTACACCAGGCCCACCAGCACCGAGGAGAAGCGGGCGAAGACGCCCAGCTCCAGATCCGCGCCGGAGAGCACGAAGAACAGGACCATCAGCGGCGAAGACCACTTGTCGGCCCGCTCCATGATCTCGTCGGACAGGGGGCAGAGGTTGCAGAAGACGCTGCCCAGCATCATGCACACCAGCAGCGGCGAGAAGCCCAGCTCCACCGGTCCCAGGGGCACGGAGACTTTGGACAGGGCCACCGTCAGGAACACGAAGCCGATGGTCATGGCCACGCGGTTGCGGTTGGAATGGAAGAGCCGCTCCAGCTGGGTCAGCACCCAGCCGGCCGCGGCGCCCAGCACCAGGGAGGCCACGATCTCGATCAGCGGGTCCAGCACGATGCTGTACACGTCCGCGCTGCCGCTGCCCAGGGCCTCGGCCACGCCGAAGCTCACCGCGAAGAGCACCAGGCCCACCGCGTCGTCCAGGGCGACGATGGGCAGCAGGAGGTCCGTCAGGGGGCCTTTGGCCTTGTACTGGCGCACCACCATCAGCGTGGCCGCCGGGGCGGTGGCCGCGGCGATGGCGCCCAGGGTGATCGCGGCGGGCAGGCTCAGCACCTGGGGCGCGATCAGATGGAAGACGATCAGCGCGACATCCACCAGCGCCGTGGTGACCACGGCCTGCAGGATGCCGATGACCAGGGCCTGCCTGCCGGTCTCCCGCAGCTGGGAGAGGCGGAACTCGTTGCCGATGGAAAAGGCGATGAAGCCCAGGGCCACGTCGGAGATCAGGCTCAGGCTGCGCAGTTCCTCATAGCTGCCGAAGCCCAGGCCGGGGATCTGCAGCGCACCGATGAGACAGGGCCCGATCAGCACGCCCGCCACCAGATAGGCGGTCACGTCGGGCAGTTTCCAGCGGCTCATCACGCGGGTCATCATCAGGCCCGCGAAGATCGCCACGGACAGGGACAGCAATTCGGTCATATCGGACAACTCCTTCTTGGACGCCGGCGCGAGCGTGTCCTGCGCGCCCGGCGATCGCTCTTCCTTTGCAAAGCCACGCTATTCTACGCCTCTCCCCGGGGAAATGCAAGCAAAAAACTCGTTGGATCAGACAAAGATCCAACGAGTTTTTTGGTCGATATCTACAAGATCACCAGTGGTCTGTGTTCTCCTCGGAATAGTCCAGATCCCGCTCGAACACGAGGGCCCTATCAAAGTGCGTCAGATACTGCACCACGGTGACGTGGATCGTACCGCTCTCCGGCGCCCAGTCCGGCTTGGGGAAGACGAAGCGGGAGCAGTGGTAGGACGGGCCCACAAAGTCCCCGAAACTGTAGTGCTCCAGCGCCTGCTCGTACTGGATCGTCTCCGGGTCGATAGGTCGGCCGTCGATGGAGAAGGAGACGCTGATGACGTCCCACTTCACGGCGTCGGGATCGTCCAGCACCAGGGATATGGGCACATCAGACTCAAAGGTCTGGAACCGGAAGCAGCCGGGGTAGTTCCAGTCGGACTTCTCCGTGTCCTTCGGCCAGTAGAACAGGTTCCAGCCCAGCTCCGGCACGGCGCTCAGATCCCGCTCCTCGGAGATCTCCTCCCCGTCTTTTTCATAGACGAGCACGGTGTGCAGCACCAGCTCCTCCGGGAAGGCGTTCTGCGCGCGGTACTCCTCCAGGTGTTCGAAGTACAGGTCGTCGGTCGCCGCGGCGGGCAGTTCCAGGACGCCCTCGGCGAAGTCCTCCGGGCCGAAGGCATAGCTCTCCACCGGCAGGTCCAGGATCGGCTCCCGCAGCTCCAGCTCCTGCAGCTCCAGTG
>JAFZOC010000034.1 GCA_017550765.1 Oscillospiraceae bacterium | reverse complement strand
GCTCCCCTTCCGGGGGAGCCCATACAGAAAGGAGACAGAGACTATGCAAATGACCGACCTCATCGCCAAGAAACGCGACGGCGGCGTCCTCAGCACCGAGGAGATCGCCTTCATGATCCAGGGCTACACCCGGGGCGAGATCCCCGATTACCAGATGTCCGCCATGTGCATGGCCATCCTCCTGCGGGGCATGGACGACCGGGAGACCCTGGACATGACCATGGCCATGATGAGGTCCGGCGAGACGCTGGACCTGAGCCCCATCGAGGGCGTCAAGGCCGACAAGCACTCCACCGGCGGCGTCGGCGACAAGACCAGTCTGGTCCTCTGCCCCATGGTGGCGGCCGCCGGCCTCAAGGTCGCCAAGATGTCCGGCCGGGGCCTGGGCCACACCGGCGGCACCATCGACAAGCTGGAGAGCTTCCCCGGCTTCTCCACCGCCATCTCCGAGGAGACCTTCTTCGAGAACGTCCGCAGGATCGGCATCGCCATCATGGGCCAGACCAAAGACCTGGTCCCCGCCGACAAGAAGATCTACGCCCTGCGCGACGTCACCGGCACCGTCCCCTCCATCCCCCTCATCGTCTCCTCCATCATGTCCAAGAAGCTCGCCTCCGGCGCCGACGTCATCGTCCTGGACGTCAAGTGCGGCGACGGCGCCTTCATGAAGACCGAGGACGACGCCCGCACCCTGGCCCGGGGCCTCACCCGCATCGGCCGCCTCGCCGGACGCAGGTGCGCCGCCGTCATCACCGACATGGACCAGCCCCTGGGCTGGGCCGTGGGCAACGCCGTGGAGGTCAAGGAGGCCATCGCCGTCCTCCGGGGCGAGCAGCAGGGCGACCTGCTGGAGCTCTGCCTCACCCTGGGCGGCTGCATGCTGGCCGAGGCCGGCTACGAGCCCGGCATCGAGGCCGCCCGGGAGCGGATGCTCCGCACCATCGCCGACGGCAGCGCCCTGGAGAAGCTGGCCCAGATGGTCGAAGCCCAGGGCGGCGATCCCAGAGCCGTCTACGACACCTCCCTCCTGCCCGACGCGAAGATCAAGATCCCCGCCCCCGCCGAGAAGGGCGGCTACGTCCGCAAGATCCACGCCGAGCGCGTGGGCCTGGTGTCCATGCACCTGGGCGGCGGCCGCGCCACCAAGGAGAGCGACATCGACCTGGCCGTGGGCGTGGTGCTGGCCAAGAAGGTCGGCGACCGGGTGGAGCCCGGCGAGAGCCTGGGCACCATCCACGCCTCCGACACGGACAAGGCCCGGGAGGCCGCGGCCCTGCTCCGGGACTGCTACGAACTGTCCGACGAGCCCGTGGAGCGCCCCGCCTTCATCAAGGACATCATCCGCTGAGAGGGGCGGGCCATGCGACTGATCTCCTCGCCCGAAGAGGCGCTCGAGCTGCGCCTGCGCTGCGACCGGGAGGAGGCTCTGGCCGGGGCGCCCCTGGCGACCCTCCACCGGCGCATCGAGGCCTTCCTCTCCGCCCTGGGCTTCTACGGCTACACCAGCGACGATCCCCGCAGCAGCGCCTGCGGTCTCGAGGACGCCCTCTGTCTCTGCCGGACCGAGCGCTCCTTCTGCCTGTGCCGGGAAAAGTGGTCCCCGGAGCCCGGCTGCGACTGGTCCTACCTGCTGCTGAAGGACTGGGGCGACGAGGACCTGCCCGTCTATACCCTGGGGCGCGTCCGGCGCGTGCCGCTGGACGAGCCCGAGGAGGTCGCCAACGGCCTCTTCGCCGACAGCGCCTGCGTCACCGACGAGATCCTGCTCACCAACGACCGGCATCTGGCCCTGCTGGGCGCCGCGCTGGACGACCTGTCCCGGCGGGAGCGCGTCTCGCGGGAGCTCCTGGCGGAGCAGATGACCAGGGCGCGGCTGATGCCCGAGCTCTGCGTCCGGGACCTGCTGGACGGGGCTTTCTTCTGGGAGAGCGACCGGCAGCGGGAGGAGGCCGCCCGCAGCTGTACGCCCCGGGCCGCCGTCGCCCAGGCCCTGGCCGCCGAGGTCCGGTCCCGGGACCGGCAGGAGGTCCTGGCCCTGGCTCCCCTGGCCCCCCTCCACCGGCGCATCGAGGCCTCTCTGGAGGCCCGGGAGATCCGTTTCCTGTCGGCGCAGCTGCCGGGGACGGTCCTGCTCCGGGGCGGCTCGGCCCTGTCGTCGCGGCTGCATGAGCAGCGCTTCACCTTCCCGCCCCACTGGCCCTGCTGGGGCAGCCGGGACCTCTTCGTCCTGCGCCGGGCCTGGTCCGACGGGCCCTTCTGCACCTACACCCTGGGGCACATCACGCGCCCGGAGGTCTGCGGCGACCGGGAGCCCGACCCCGACGACCTGCCCTTCCGGACGGTCTTCCGGGGCAACGACCCCTATCTGGCGCTGCTGGCGGCGCTGGCGGAGGTCCACGCCGGCGCCGACCGGGAGGACGGTCGGCGGGCACAGGCGCGCCTCCTGACGGAGCGCCGGCTGCTGCCCGCGGTCTGTCAGGAGGGCCTGCTGGCGGGCGCCTTCTTCTGGGAGAGCGCCGAGCAGCAGGACCAGGCCGTCCGCGCGGTCTTCGCGGGCCTGGCGGAAAAGGGGCTCTGAAGAGCCCGGGAGAGAGGCGCCGGGCAAGGCTCGTGTCTCCCCGCACGCATGCCGCCGCGACGGCACAGAACATAAAAAAGGAGAGATAGACATGTCCTACGGCGACGAGTATGAGGCCCATGGAAAGATCCATTCCGACGGAACGATCGATGTGACGATATCGCCCAAGTTAGACACGGCGGGCTGTTTGATCGCGATGATCGTGATCGGCCTGATCGGTGTGGGGGTCTATGCGCTGATCGAGTACTTCCCGGAGATCACCGCCTGGGTGTTCCGGAACATGACGGACCCGAAGGAGCCGTTCTTCTACCTGATCACCCCCGCCGCGGCGGTCTTCCTGGTATACAGCTTCATCTGCATGCTGATCCAAAAAGGCCCGGCCAGGCGCGTGCCGGGCTCGGACGGCGTCTTCAGCCTGTTCTTGGCGCATGCGGAGGCCGGGGTCAAGATCTACGCGATCCCCTTCGTCCTGCTGATCATCTTCGCACTGATCACAAAACAGAAGTTCACGGACATCCTGATGGTGGGTCTGGGCGGGGTCTTTCTGCTGCTGGCCTTCCTGTTCCCGCTGGTGCCGGTCTCCCTCATCTTTGCCATGCTGAACAACGTGATCCACAAGATCCAGAAAGAGAAGCGGAGGCGCTAGCAGGCGCGGCGGACCGTCCCCGATCCGGGACGCCGGGACGCCGGCACATCGTACAGCGCCCAGCCTCGCCCAGCCTTGAGGACCATCCCGATGGGATGGTCCTTTTGCTGTGGCGCCGCCGGGGACGAAAAAGACGGATGGCCACGCCAGTGCTGCGGCACTGGCTCGCCATGACAGGCCCTGACGGGCCTGTGCGCATGAAGTGCGGCTAGCGCCGCATGAAGCGCGGCTAGCGCCGCATGAAGTGCGGCTAGCGCCGCATGAAGTGCGGCTGGCGCCGCATGAAGCGCGCTGCGCTCATGAAGACGCTTCGCGAATGAAGAGACGGAGCGCCCATCGTTCCATCGTTCCTTCGTTCCTTCATTCCTTCATTTCCAGAGGGCGCGGATCCCCCTCTCTGTCATGGCGAGGAGCGACGAAGGAGCGACGTGGCCATCCGTCTCCACGGGACGCAGGGGACGGGGGAAACGGATCCCCACGGCCAGTGTGCGCACTGGCCTCGGGATGACAGCATCTGCGATGCTGTGCGCTCTGCGGAGCGCGCTGCGGCGCGGGCTTGCGCGGCGGGCGGCGGTCAGCGGTCAGCGGCCGGGGTGGCTCAGGACGTAGGCGTCCTGGAGGGCCTGGGCCTGCTCCCGGCTCATGCCCGCCTCCGCCAGCTCCTCCTCCGTGGGCGTGTAGCCCGTGGCCGCGATCAGCTTGTACAGCCGCTGATAGCTGTCCTTCTGCCGGGCGTAGCGGCTCTGCTCCGCGCTGCGCTCGTCCGCCTCCGCCTGGCGCTGCCGCACCGCCTCCCGGTCCCGGCGGTCCCGGGCCAGGTCGTAGGCCTCCCGCAGAGCCTTGCCCTCCGCCTGGTAGCGCTCCCAGGCCGCGCTGTAATACTGGGGCAGCTGCTGGGCCAGGGAGCGCAGATACGCGTCGTACTGCTGCTGGCCCACCGCCTGGGCGTAGCTGCTGCCGTAGCCGCCCGTCAGCGAGGCCGCCTGCCCCATGGCGTCCCGCATCGCCAGCGCGCCGCTGTGGCGGGCCTCCGACACGGCGCTCCGGTACAGCGGGTCCGCCCCCGCGTCGTAGCGGAAGGGCGCCCGGCCCGTCAGGGCCGTGTAGAGCTCGTCCAGCTCCGGGTCCTCATAGCTCCCGCCGCGGACGTTCTCGGGATATCCTGTTCTGCTCATTTGCCTCTCGGCTCCTTTCCCGCCCGGCCCTCGGCCGGGCGCTCTGTTCTTGTGGGGGGATCGACGGCGGCGCGCGAGGGGGACGCGCGGGGGG
>JAFZOC010000033.1 GCA_017550765.1 Oscillospiraceae bacterium | reverse complement strand
GGAGTAGCGCAGGGAGACGGGGAAGTCCGCGCCGGCCTGGCGCTTGATCTCCTGCACGATCTCCACGGGGAAGCGGAAGCGGTTCTCGAAGGAGCCGCCGTACTGGTCGGTGCGGCTGTTCCAGTTGGCGATGGTGAACTGGTCGAGCAGGTAGCCCTCGTGGACGGCGTGGATCTCGACGCCGTCGACACCGGCGTCACGCAGCTTCTTGGCGGTCTTGCCGAAAGCGTCGACCATAGTGTGGATCTCCTCCACGGTCATGGGACGGGAGAGCATGTCCTCCTGCCAACGGTTGGGGGTGGCGGAAGCGGAGGCGCAGCTGAAGCTCACGTCGACGAAGGGGCTGGCCAGCTTGCCCAGCAGGGGGTTCTTGTTGAGCATGACCATCCAGGAGGTAACGGCCATAGAGCGGCCAAAGCCGGCGGCCAGCTGGATGAAGAGCTTGGCGCCCGTCTTGTGGAACTCGGGCATCCAGGCGGCCAGTTCTTTGAACATGCGCTCGTTCTGCCACAGCCAGCGGCAGCCCATGGTGTCGCGGACACACTGCATGCCGGGGAGGATCAGGCCGACGCCGTCCTTCGCGCGCTGGAGCAGGAAGTTCGCGGCTTCTTTATCGAAGTGGCAGGGCTCCAGCCAGCCGAACAGGGAAGTGCCGCCCATAGAGCACTGCACGATGCGGTTCTTGATCTCAACGTTCCCGATCTTGAAGGGAGTAAATAAGGGTCTGTATTTTTCGTCCATCATCTTTCCTTCTTTCATGAATTTTTCGCTGGATCACTTGAAGAAGCTCTTCACGTAGTTGTAGGGCCACACGATCAGGTCGCCGAGAAGACGGACCACGTCTCTGATCTTGAAGTACCGGTCGTCATCGAAGAGAGACGGAAAGTGTTTCTCCAGGAATGCTCTGACCTTTTCCAACATTTCTTTTTTCCCTCCCGTTCAAAAATAAATGCTCCAGCCTGGCGAGAGGCCCGCCAAGGCTGATCTCACCATAGAGATACGCTTGTATTATACTTGAAAATAGGTCTTCTCGTCAAGCGACAGTTTTGCTCTTTTGTACAGCTTCCTTCGAAAAGTGGTGGTAATGTGGGCGAATTGCTGTGCGATCTGCATAAAAACGAAGAAATAGATCTGGGCATGTTTTTGCCAGATCTTTGACAGACAAAAGATGTATCCGGAAATAGAAAAGAGACGCAACAGCGTCTCTTTTCTATTTCCGGCATCTTTATTTCCGGAAGCTGTCCTTGAGCGCGACGGATCTGTTGAAGACCAGATGGCCGGGCGCGGCGTCTCTGTTGTCCAGGCAGAAATAACCCTGGCGCATGAACTGGAAACCGGTGGAGCTCTTTCCAGGCTCGGGCATGGGGATCTCTGCCAGGCACTTCTCCACCTTACAGCCGGTGAGGACCTGCAGGCTCTCGGGATCCAGGCAGTCGATGAAGTCCTTGTCGGGGCCGTCGGGATCGGGGTCGGCGAAGAGGTAGCCGTAGAGCCGCACCTCCGCGTCGGCGCAGTTGTTGGCGTCCACCCAGTGGATCGTGGCGCCTTTGACCTTGCGCCCGTCGGCGGGGTCGCCGCCGCGGCTGTCGGGATCGTATTCGCAGAGGATCTCCACGACCTTACCGCTCTCGTCTTTCATACAGCCGGTGCAGGTGACAAGATACGCGCCCTTGAGTCGGACCTCGAAACCGGGGTGCAAGCGCTTGTACTTGGGCGCGGGGACCTCCATGAAGTCCTCCTCTTCGATCCAGAGATCACGGGAGAAGGAGACTTCACGTGTGCCGTCCTCGGGACGGAGGGGATTGTTCTCCACGGTGAGCAGCTCGCTCTGGCCGGCAGGATAATTGGTGACGGTGAGCTTCACCGGGCGGAGCACAGCCATGACGCGGCGGGCGTTGGCGTTCAGATCGTCCCGCAGGCAGCTCTCCAGCAATGCCCAATCCACAGTGGAGTCGACCTTGCTAACACCGATGCGCTCGCAGAAATCACGAATGGACTTGCTGGTATAGCCCCGGCGGCGAAGGCCGCAGAGGGTCGGCATACGGGGATCGTCCCAGCCGGAGACCCGGCCTTCCTCCACCAGCCGGCGGAGCTTGCGCTTGGACATGACCGTGTAGTTGATGCCCAGCCGCGCGAACTCGATCTGGCGGGGCTTGTGGCCCGGGATGGAGACGTTGTTGACCACCCAGTCGGAGAGCGGACGATGGTCCTCATATTCCAGAGAGCAGAGAGAGTGGGTGATGCCTTCCAGCGCGTCCTGGATGGGGTGTGCGAAGTCGTACATGGGGAAGATGCACCACTTGGTCCCCTGGCGGTGATGTTCGATGTAGCGGATGCGGTAGAGCACCGGGTCGCGCATGTTGAAATTACCGCTGGCCAGGTCGATCTTGGCCCGGAGGGTGCGGCTGCCCTCGGGGAACTCGCCGCCCCGCATCCGCCGGAAGAGGTCCAGGTTCTCCTCCACGCTGCGGTCGCGGTAGGGGGAGACGGCGGGCACGCCGATGTC
>JAFZOC010000362.1 GCA_017550765.1 Oscillospiraceae bacterium | reverse complement strand
GCCGCCGGGAAAGACCTGGTTGAAGTCGCCGCCGGCGATCACATAGTTGCCCTTTTCGTACTCGCTCTGGATGAAGTCCCGCAGCTGTTTGGTCTGGGCGATCTTGCCCTCGCCGTCGTCATAGGCCTCCAGGTGCAGGTCCACCAGCACCAGCTGCTTGTCGCTGCCCTCGATGGGGAGATAGCTGACCAGCAGGCAGCGCTTCAGATTGGCGATCCGCAGGGGCCAGGAGAAGGGGCAGGGGAGCGCGTGCCGCTCGGCGTGGTCCACGGCGAAGTCGGAGATCGTCATAAGGCCGCTGTTGACCTTGCCGATCGGCTCGATCACCAGGGTGTTGGGGTTGGGGACCCAGGGGCAGGAGAAGTTCAGCGCGTGGTAGCTGGTGCCGGCGGCCAGAGACGCCGCCTCGTCGATGCCGTAGGTGCGGGAGGCGTCGGTGTCCACCTCCTGCAGGAGGATCAGATCGTAGCCCCCGTCGCGGGTGACGGCGTCGATCCCGGCCAGATACTGCCGGACGGTGGCCTCGTCGGCGGCGCGGGCGTGGGTGCCGCCGTCCATGAAGAAGTCGGACCCGGCGCCGAGACCGGCATAGCCGATGTTCCAGCTGAGGATGTCCAGGGCGGCGCCCTGGGGCAGGGCCTTGGCGGCGTCCTGCCGCAGCGGCTGGAGCGTCTCCACGGGGGCGGGGCTGAATTCCGTGACCGTCAGCCAGCCCAGCAGACCGCCTACCGCCAGGACCAGGACCAGGACGACGATCAGGAGCACTTTGAGGATCGTTTTGACTGCTTTCATGTCAGTCCCTCCGTTTCATTGATAGAGATATCTTAACACAGGAGCCTGCATGCTTCAAGGAAAAACGATGCGACGGCCGTGCAGCCCTGCGACGCTGCGGTCATGGGCGCACGCGGAAGCACGGGCAGGCCGCGGGAACGGCGGCCCGCACGGAGATGGGAGAGGTCCTTGCAGGAGCCTCACTTCGCGTAGATGAGCCCGACGATCCAGTTGGAGAGCCGGCGGGGGAGGAGCTTGGCCAGCACGGCGGCGCCTTTGTAGGCGGTCCCCAGGGCGACAAGGGGCTTGCTGCGTTTTTTGAGCGCGATCTTGGCCACGTAGGCGCCGGCGTAGGCCGGCGTCATGCCGCCGCGCTCGTCCTTCTCCATGACGGCGACGCTGCGCTCGATGCGGCCGGCGTAGACGTCGTCGCCGGCGGCGGTCTTCTTGCGGGCGTCGGTGAAACCCGAGGCGATGTCCCCGGGCATGATCGCGCAGACCGTGATGCCGAAGGGGCGGATCTCGTTCTGCAGGGCCAGGACATAGGCGTTGATCGCGGCCTTGCTGACGGAGTACCAGAGCTGGAAGGGGATGGGCAGGATGCCGGCGATGGAGCTCATGCAGACGATGCGGCCGCTGCCCTGGGCACGCATGGTGGGGAGAACGGCCTTGGTGGCGTTGTCCATGCCGTACAGGTTCAGCTCCAGCTGGGCGTGGGCGTCCCTGCTGTCGGTGAACTCCGCGGCGCCGGAGATGCCGAAGCCGGCGTTGTTCACCAGGATGTCGATGCGTCCCTCCCGCTGGACGACCTCCGCCACGGCGGCGCGGACCTGCGCCTCGTCGGTCATGTCGGCGGTGAGATGGACGATGCCCTCCTGTGGCTTCTCTTTGCGGGAGAACTCATATACGGTGCAGCCGGCCTTTTTCAGCGCAGCCGCGGTGCAGCGCCCAATGCCGCCGCTGCCGCCGGTGACGATCGCGACTCTAGCCATGGGATACCTCCTGTAGATCGAAAGGATGCCTCTATCCTAGCACATCCGCCCGGTTTTGTCGATCTCCGATCTGGGACCGACATTTTCTTAAGAACTCTTCATGCTCTTTCCCATTGCGCGTACGGATCGGGCATGCTATAATATCATAATGACGGGCTGCGCGCAGCGACGGCGGCGCAGCGGGAGCGGTCCCGCAAAGCATCCGCCGCGATACGTCCACAGGAAAGGAGGGGCAAGATATGATCGAATGGTTCACCGGCACCACAGCCGGCAAGATCATCGCGACCTTTTTCCTCTCCATGCTCCCTGTGGGCGAGCTGCGGATCGGCCTGCCCTATGGGATCGCCCTGGGCCTGCCCTTCTGGGTGGCCTTCTCCGCGGCGGTCCTGGGGAACACGATCCCGATCCCCTTCATCATCATCTACATCAAGCGGATCTTCGCCTGGCTGCGCAAGCACTGGCCCTGGCTCAACGGCCTGATCGCAAAGCTGGAGTCCCGCGCGGAGGGAAAAGGGGATAAGGTCGAGAAGTACGGGACCTGGGGCCTGCTGCTCCTGGTGGCGATCCCCCTGCCCGGGACCGGCGCCTGGACAGGCTCGCTGGTGGCGGCGCTGCTGGATCTGAAGGTACAGAAGGCCACGCCGGTGATCTTCATCGGCGTCTGCATCGCCGGCGCCATCATGTCCGTGGTCACCTACGGCGCGATCCGGGTGTTCTGAGCGCGGCGCCGGAGCGGCCCTGAGGCGATCGAAAGGGTGAGATAAATGGAAAATGGTATCGAACTCAAGCTCTATGAGGCGTTGGGCGTGCGCGTCTTCCGTCGCCTGGTCTTTGCCCTGGAGCGGCTGAACCACCGCCGCGATAAGGGGCGTAACGTGAATTATCATGTGCCCCGTCTCGGCATCTCCGGCCTGGACGGCGTGATCAAGTACTTCTTTTACAACGGCGCGATACATGCTCGGAATATCCTCTATCTTTTCATCTATTTTGCCCTCCGTCTATTGATCTATCGCAGACTCATATGGTTCGACGCGATCGCGGGTCTGCTGCTGGTCAAGGATATCTACTGCGTGATGCTGCAGCGCTACAACTACATCCGTGTAATGCAGCGCAGGGAACGCCTGGAGCAGCGCCGGGCCAACATCGTGGAGAAAAAGGCACGGGCGATCGATACAGCGGCGTTGACAGCGGAGGAGCGATCGAGTTGCCTGGCCCTGACGCAGAAGCTCCTTGAGCATATCCGACAGGGCACTTTTTGCGAGATAGAAGAGCGCGAGGAAGCAGATCTGGTCCGCCTGGCCTGTCTGCTCGGACAGAAAAGGGAAGAAGGAGAGACCACATGAGCAGCTATAGCAGCGACGAGACAAACAGGTTTGCCGAAACTCCCCTAGGCACGACCACAATGTATGCGGTCGCGTTCGGTTCTCTTGGCGGGACTTTGTATGTTCCTACCGCGCTTTTCGGGTCTGAGGATAGCGTTACCGAGGGTGCCGCTGAGATCTGGGATACCTCTACATATTACTGGGGGGAGTTCACGACGCAGGAGCCCTCAGCGGGCGCGGGCGTCATCGGCAGTGCCTTAGTCGGAACGAGTATCGGACAGACTTCCCTCGGCATGGATACCGGCGTCAGCGCGACTGCGCAAGAAGGGCCTTTTACGAGAGACAGCTCCGGCGAGTGGCATTTGAGCGACGCCCAGGCCTATTCCCAGGTGGAGCGGCGCGCCCAGATGGTCGCCGGGAAGATCATGAAGGACGCCTCGCCGTCGTCAGGGACGCCCTGTTTCTCCGTCAGATCGCGGGAGGCCTATGAGGCGCTGCTGAAGCTGACGGGTGCGGACCGGGATGCTGCACTGACGGATCTGGAGGCCCTCGCAATGGCGCTCTCGGAGCATGGGGCGCAGGAAGCGAAGCAGTGAGCGGATGGCAGAGCGTATACACTTTGACTGGCGCGGCTTTTGCCGGCAGGTCTTTGAGCAGGAAAAAAAGCTTCTGCTCGTTGACGAACAGGGCGATATCCGCCTGAAGATGCTGTCGATCCCCTCTGTGAACAACGGTTGGGTCCGGCTCAGCCGCCCGGGAAAAAAGAAGCGCGTCATCGGGATAGACCCCTGGAAAACGCTGCACGCGCGAGACACCAGTGAGACGATGAAGCGCTTCTTTCTCTATTCTACAGTCGTCCACGAACTGGCCCATGTGCAGCTGTGGGACCTCTTGCAGAAGAGGACAGCGAGCGATCTCTTTGCACTCTTGGCCGCGCTGGACCAGCTTGGCGGGAGCTCGCTCGACCTGATCGAGCCGGCGCAGCTGGGCAACAAGGGTAAGGACCGCTTCTCTCGGCTCCGCTACCTGGCCTCCGCCGCGGAACTGTACTGCGACCGGATCGCGGCACATCACGCGCTGGGTGCGCTGCGTGGCGAAATGACCGAGGAGGAGCGGAAGAGAGCGGAGGCCATCATCTCGAGCCTGGACCTGATCGCCATGGGATTACAGATCACATACAGCCAAAGCGGCCAGGCGCTCGACCTCTTCGTCAGCGTGCTGCGTCGCGTTCGCGTCATCAAGAGGTCCAAAAAGCTGCGTGAGCTCGTGGACCTGGGAGACATCTTCGATGAGAGGGGAGATCTGCCCACACCGGAGCAGATGTTCGAACGCCTATTATCCGGGCAGCCCCTGTTCGGAGAGCTCCTGCTGAACGCATTCATCCACATCGACGGAGACTGGGAGGGCCTGTTCGAGAGGAATGAGCAGCTGCGCGAGACCATGCGTGAGCTGGCGGACAGCTTTTCCGCGAAAGCACAGGACTATCTCAAAAACACAGATATCTGTCTCGTCTTTTTGCCTGAAGCTGCTGTTCGAGACAACAGCGCGATGCTGCTGCACAACGTCAGGACATTGAACAGAAAGATGCGGGATGCAAAGATGCCGCACGAATGCGGCGGGCTGATGGTTTTGTAAAGCCGGGAAAAGATGTAAAGAAGAAAAAAGTGCGCAGGAGCGGACGACGATCCGTATCCTGCGCACTTTTTGCCGGCGTAACTCGCCGGCTAACGCCTGGCGGCAAAGAAGTCCCGCAGGAGGGCGGCGCAGTCCGCCTCCAGCACGCCGCCGTAGACCTTCGGCTGGTGGCCGTAGCGCTCGAAGAACAGGTCGATCACGCTGCCGCAGGAGCCGGTCAGCGGCTCCCGGGCACCGTAGACCACCGTGGGGATCCGGGCGTTGATGATCGCCCCGGCGCACATGGGGCAGGGCTCCAGCGTCACGACGAGGCTGCAGCCGGAGAGCCTCCAGTCGCCCAGAGCGCGGCAGGCCTCCCGGATCGCCTCCATCTCGGCGTGGGCGGTGGCGTCGCCGTCCTCCTCCCGCCGGTTGCGCCCCCGGCCGATCACCCGGCCGGCGCTGTCCAGGATCACGCAGCCCACGGGGACCTCGCCCGCCGCCGCTGCCTCCCGGGCCAGGGCCAGGGCCAGGGCCATCTGTTCGTCACGTTCCATGGGGGAGCTGCCTCCTTTCACAGAAGAAAGGCTGTGTTGGGACAGACCTTGATACTGTCAAAAAACCTCGCTATAGCGTCAGATGACAGGGCAGCGGGGGAGCTCGAGGGGGCAAGGCCCGCCTCGAATACAATAGCCCGCCGCTCGAAAAGCCTTGAAGATCAAGGCTTTTCGAAAACAGCATTTTG
>JAFZOC010000361.1 GCA_017550765.1 Oscillospiraceae bacterium | reverse complement strand
GACGGATGGCCACGCCAGCGTTGCGACGCTGGCTCGCCATGACACGGGGGTGGGATCCTGGTCGCCGCGATCCGGCGTCAGCCGCACAGCGCCGCAGGCGCTGTCATCCCGAGCCAGTGACCGACGTCACTGGCGTGGGGATCTGTCCCTTTGCGTGGAGCTTGCGGGGGGGACGGATGGCCACGCCAGCGTTGCGACGCTGGCTCGCCATGACACGGGGGTGGGATCCTGGTCGCCGCGATCCGGCGTCAGCCGCGCAGGAGCTCGTGGAGCTCCTTCACCGAGGGGAGGATCAGGTCCGGCTGGCGCTCGGCGGCGTCCGCCATGGCCCGGTCCGTCTCCCCCGAGAGCACCAGCACCGAGACGCTGCCCGCGTTCTGGGCCACGGCGATGTCGGTGTAGAGCCGGTCGCCCACGGCGCAGATCTTCCCGTTGGGGACGCCCGTCATCGTGGCGATCACGTCGATCATGTTCCGGTTCGGCTTGCCGATATACTCGGGCCTCACGCCGCTGGAGGCCGTCAGCAGGGCGCAGATGCTGCCGCAGTCGGGCAGCACCTCGCCGGCGGGCATGGGGCAGACCCAGTCGGGGTTGGCGGCGATGAACTTCGCCCCCCGGCGGAGATAGTGCACGGCCCTGTCCAGCTTCTCGTACACCAGCTCGGTGTCGAAGCCCTGGACCACCACGTCCACGAGATCGGCGTCGGTATGCCCCAGCTCGTCGTTGACCAGGTCGATGCCGTAGCTCACGAGCTCCCGGTGGAAGGCCCGGGTGCCGGCCAGATAGACCTTCGCCCCGGGATGGTGCTGCTGCAGATAGAGCCCGGTGGCCATGCCGGAGGTGAAGACGTTCTCCCGCTCGCAGGGGAAGCCCAGGCGGCGCAGGCGGTGGATGTAGTCCTCGCCGGCCCGGGAGGAGTTGTTGGTCAGATAGATGTACCGTTTGCCCAGGCGCGGCAGGTCCTCCATCAGGGCGATGGCGCCCTCGTACACGTCGTCCCCCAGGTAGAGAGTGCCGTCCATGTCGAAGAGGAAGAGCTCGCAGCCCCGGAGCTTGTCGATGTTGGTCATGGATGTTTCTCCTGTATAAGAAATGGATAGTGGATAATGGATAGTGAAGAGCCGCTGCGCGGCACGGATCGAGATACGTCGCCGAAGGCGACACCGAGATCATTCATTCTTCATTTTTCATTATCCATTGAGGAATAAGGGCAAAGCCCTTATTCCTCGCTGCCCCAGAGCTGGGCGCAGCGGACGGCCTTGTGCCAGCCGTGGAGCAGCTTCCGGCGCTTCTCCTCGTCCAGCTCGGGGGTGAAGATCTTGTCCACGGCCCAGTTGTTGCGCACGTCGTCCAGGCCGGACCAGTAGCCCACGGCCAGGCCCGCCAGATACGCGGCGCCCAGGGCGGTGGTCTCGATGCAGCGGGGGCGGTACACGTCCGCGGCGATCAGGTCGGACTGGAACTGCATGAGGAAGTCGTTGGCGGAGGCGCCGCCGTCCACCTTCAGATCCGCGATGGGGATGCCGGAGTCCCGCTCCATGGCCCGTACGATGTCATAGGTCTGGTAGGCCAGGCTCTCCAGGGTGGCGCGGACCAGATGGGCGCGGCTGAAGCCCCGGGTGATGCCCACGATAGCGCCCCGGGCCCGCTGGTCCCAGTAGGGGGCGCCCAGGCCCGTGAAGGCCGGGACCACGTAGCCGCCGGCGGTGTCGGGGACCCGCTTGGCGTACTCCAGGCTCTCGGAGGCGGAGGTGAGGACCCCCAGCTCGTCCCGGAGCCACTGGATCGCGGCGCCGGCGATGAAGATGGAGCCCTCCAGGGCGTACTGGACGGTGCCGTCGGCGCTGGCGGCGATGGTGGTGACCAGGCCGTTCCGGCTGCGCACGATGTCATGGCCGGTGTTCATCAGCAGGAAGCAGCCGGTGCCGTAGGTGTTCTTCATCTGGCCGGGCTCGAAGCAGCACTGGCCGAAGAGGGCGCACTGCTGGTCGCCGGCGGCGCCGGCGATGGGGATCTCGCCGCCCAGCAGCTCGAAATCGGTCTTGCCGTAGACGCAGGAGGAGGGCTTGACCTCGGGCAGCATGCTCTCGGGCACGTCCAGCAGGTGCAGCAGCTCCCGGTCCCACTTCAGCTCCTTGATGTTGAAGAGCATGGTGCGGCTGGCGTTGGTGTAGTCGGTGACGTG
>JAFZOC010000360.1 GCA_017550765.1 Oscillospiraceae bacterium | reverse complement strand
GCATGACGGTCGATCCGCGCAGGGAAGAAGAGAGCGGAGACCGAGCGATGAGGAACGAGGAAAGTGAGGTCAGACTGATGAAGAAATGGATGAGCATCCTGCTGGCAGCCTGTCTGCTGCTGGCGCTGTGCGCCTGCGGCGCGCAGGAGAGCGCGCCGGCTCCGGTGGGAGACGCCCCGGATACGGGAGCGCCTGCGGAACAGGGCAGCGACACGCACCGGATCGCCCTGGTGAACGCCAGCGTGAACGGAGAGGATCACATGGAGCTTTCGGAGGAAGGACATTTCCTGGCTCGAGCCGTGCTGCCCGACCGGGCGAGCTCTGTGGACTACTGGACGATCGACGGCAAGACCGCCGACGCCGGCGGGCGGCGCTATTCCCTGGAGTTCGACAGCGCGGGGGCGGGCGTCGTATCGGCGGTGCTGCGGGAGCGGCTGAACGTGTGCTGCGACGGCTGCTACCTCCAGTTCCTGGATGACGACGGGGGCTATGGCGGCCCGATGTACCAGAAGGTCTACTTCGAGGACAAATATATCGTCCCGACCACGGACGCGGAGCATGCCGGCGGCAGCATCAGCTGCCACATCGCGGCAAAGGTCCCAAAGGGGATGAAGGTGGACTACTGGGTGGTCAACGGCGCGGTGCTGCGCTTCGGTGAGAACGTGCTGGGCTTCACGCTGATCGGCCTGACCAAGTCTCTGGATATCCAGGTGGTCTTTACCGGCGGCGAGGGGACGTCCGGCGCCGATCTGATCATGAAGTTCGACCAGGTGACAGAGACCCCGCCCAGCTTCCCGGACGACGATCCCATTTTCACGGATAACGGCGGAGACGAAGATCCCACCGGCTGGATCCTCTACACCGACGCCGCGCCCGAGGAGGAGCCGGACGAGACGGAAGGCGAGACGGAGACCTCCGGCGAGCATGAGCACGACTGGGTCTATGACGCCGAGCACAGCTTGCCCGCCGGCTGCCCCGGCGGTGCTGGAGCAGCAGCAGGCGGCAGCGGCGATGGCCGCAATGCCTTCAAGTGCAGCATCTGCGGCGCGACCTATTATCAGACCATCCCCGCCAGTCACCAGTATTCCTGGGTCGCGGACGGCTGGAGCGGCCATTATCAGCTCTGCTCCCGCTGCGGCGCGATCGGCGAGCGCGGCTCCCACACCTATGCCTATATCCAGAACGACCAGTATCCCTACGGCTTCACCTACTGCACGGTCTGTGGCTATGGACAGGAGGGCCACTGAAGCGGGACACAGGCGCGAGCCGGAGAACGATCCGGCAGAGCCCTTGAACATGATAAGAGAGATCCCGGGGCGGATGACCGCCCCGGGATCTCTTTTGACATCGGCAGACCGCCGACACTTGGAATGGACGCTAAAAAGAGCCGCTGCTGCGTGACGATCCTGCCAGTGGGTACCGTTCCTGCGGTCCCGAGAGCATCTCGCGGGCGATGTGCAGGGTATGCCGCCACTCCTCGACCGCCAGGATCTCGTCGGCGTGGTGTTCGCGGTAGTAGCCGACGCTCAGATTGACGCCGCAGACGTCGCGGCAGAGGGCGACGATATCCGTACGCCCGGGGCCGGTCACATCCTGATATCCGGTCTTTTCCCGGATGAAGGAGACGAACGCTCCTGTCACCGGAAGACTGTAAAAGCGCAGGTCGCTGCTGCCCCGCCGGTCGAACTGCACGATGTAGCTGTGCTCGTTGATCTCGCGGAAGAGCTCGGGATCCTGCTCCTTGAGATAGTGGGAGCCGATCTGCCCGTGCTCCTCACCGTCCAGGATCAGCAGCGAGTGGCCCATGTCCCGCAGCAGCCACAAGATCGCGCAGCCGCTGCGGTCGTCGGCGCCGATGGAGGCAGAGGGATCTGTGCCGTGGTACACGCCGTCCTCCAACACGGCTGTATTCGACAGCTCCTGGCCATGATAGGCCCGGTCAAAGAAGGTGTCGGCGTGGGCCGCCAGGACGACCCGGTCGGGCCGGGTGCCCGGGACGTAGAGGTAGCCCTGCTTCTCGCCGCCGTGGGACTCGATGGCCCCGGGCAGATCCCGGAACGCGGCGAAGACCTCGTCCGGGGAAGAGATGGGCATGGCGAGGAAGCGCGCCAGTACCCGGTCCTCTTCCTCCTGCGTGAGATCCGGTGCCGGAGCGGGAGCGTGTCCGACCGGCTCTTGGGCCTCCGGCGCCGGGCCGGGTCGCTCGCGGTCCTGTCTATGGCGGAAGAAGTATTTGCGCAGGGCTCTCAACAGTTCGATCACAGAGATGTACCTCCTGTCTTATGCACGGTGGCATCTAAGGCCGCTGTACCGGCGCGGCCTGTCGTTCCAGGACACGGGTGAGTGCGGGGACGATGGTCGCCTTGCGGGACAGTTCGTTCTCGAAGACGAACAGGCGTTCCCCGTCGAAGCAGGGGAAGGCTGCCTCCAGTGCGTCCAGAGCGCCGTCGCCCGCGCACAGCATGAACATCCCGGGCTCCCCCGGGGCGACGCCCTTGATGTTGACGATCGTGTAGAGCATATCCAGGCCCAGTTCCGGAAAGCTGCTCTCCATGACCGCCGCCATGCGCGCAGCCAGTTGCCGGGCGGCAGATCCGCCGCAGGCGTTCACATCTGCTATGCCGAAGCGCGTCCCGCCGGCAGTGTACGTCTTGAAGTCCGAGCGGAAGATGGCAAGATCCGACATGTCGCCGTAGGAGGCGGCCGCCTCTGCCATGCCGCGGTAGAGATCTTCCGGATCGTCCAGCTCTGCCGGGGCGCGGAGCGCCGCAAAGGCGGCCCGGTCCAGCTCGCTCACGTTCCGCGCCATGCCGCGGGTGTCGGACAGCAGGCCCATCAGCAGCAGCCGGGCCGCGTCGCGCCCGACCGCAACGCCGCAGTCATGATAGGCCAGGAACACCAGAGACGCTGTGGCGCCCACGGGCGCAGAGCGCACGTCGATCCGCTCGCTGACATGGATATCGCCGATGCCGTGGTGGTCGAGGATGCCCAGGATCCGTGCTTCGGACATGCCGTCGATCGCCTGGTCGTAGCTGCTGTGGTCCACCAGGACGAACTGCCGTCCCCGGGCGTCGGTCAGGATCTCCGGAGCGGGGATGCCGAAGCGCGCCAGGGCATAGCGGGTCTCGCCGTTGATCGGACCGCTGACGACGGCTCTGGCGTCGATCCCCAGGGCGTCCAGGAGCCGGGCATAGGCCATGGCGGAGCCTGCGGAGTCGGCGTCCGGGTCCCGGTGTCCGATCACATAGGTAGGGGCGCCGCCCCGATCCACATCGCACAGCAGAGCGCGATGCCAGAGCGCTGCAGGATCTGCCGTCGGGGCGGCGGCGAGAGCGTGCCCGCCGGGAACGGCGGCAGGGGAGCGCAGGCCCAGATCCATCTCATGCCTCCTTGCCCGGCTCCGGAGGGACCGGGCGCGCCAGCCCCATCGCCTGAGGTGTCCCGAAGGTCCGACGGATCACCGTCTCGATGTAGCGCGTCATCAGCTCCTCGTCATCCGACAGGGTGAAAAAGCGCAGGATCTTCGTCTGGTCGAACCAGACGATCTTCACCGGGAGCCTCAGCGTACGGCTGTTGGCGCCGATGGCCAGCACGCCTTGTTCCTGGGCGAAGGGCGGGAAGTGCCGCAGTTCGCCGCCGGCTGCCTGGAAACTGTCGATCCACTCCTTCTCCGGGGCGTTGGCGATCTCGGCGGTGGTGAGAGTGCCGAGATGCTCCAGGTCCGCGGAGAGCAGGTAGTCGGCCCAGTCCAGCATCGTCTCCCAGCCATAGCCCCGGGCGGCCAGCAACACGTCGTACTGGTGCCAGGGCCCGCTCGTCAGATGCACCATCTTTCGGATATAGCTCACATCGTCGATGGCCGGTCCCTGTACGACCGGGTCTGGCGCGGCTTTGGCGTCAGCGGCTGTGCCGGTCCCGGGCTCGGATCCGTCGGCAGGGGCGCTGACAGACGTTGCAGCAGGGGCGGACGCCGTCTCGTCCTCGCCCGGATCCTTCTTGCTCCGCTGGGCGAGCGCCTTCCAGGGGAGCTCGCCTTTCGTGAGCCGATCGCCCAGCCAGATCAGAAGGATCGCGACCGCCACAAGGACCAGGTATGAGAACGAGAAAGCGCGGGGCGTGCCCTTGATGAGCTCGCGCAGATACAGCACGATGGGGAGAAGGAGGAACACGCCGAGGGTCGCGAGGAACATCCCAAAGATGCGCAGGAAAGCCTTCATAGGGACCTCCATCCGTGTCAGTCGCGCCGAGAGCCGGTCGTCCATCGGCGCAGATCGTCTTTCGTGAACGGGCAGGAGACCGGACCGGGAGGGTACTCAGCCCTGCCGCAGGGAAGAGAGCGCTCAGGTCCGCAGGATACGGCGCACGGCGTCGGCGTAGTCCTGGGGATGGGAGATGGAGAACTCCCCGTGGTACAGGCCCGGCAGGATCGTCACCGCGGATCCGGGCACCGTCTTGCCCAGGAGCTCGGCCGAGCGGAGGACGACCCGCTCCTCCTTCGCCCCGGCGAAGACGTGTACCCGCGCAGACGTAGCGGCGATCGCATGATCCAGAGCGTAGCCGGTGGTCGCCTCCATGAAGGCGACCATGTCCGAACGGGAGATCTGGCAGGTGTCGCGGTAGTAGTCCGCAAAGAGATCCGGGTCGATGCGCAGCGACCGGAACTGGAGCCGGGAGAAAGCTTCGTTCTTGATCAGGCCGTAGCTGCTGGAGATGGCGGGGCCGATCAGCGCTCGGGCGATCTTCGACGGGATCGCCGCGGCGCTCTCGATCAGGGCGCAGCGGCAGACGTCGCCCCGCAGGGCCAGCATCTCCAAGGCGACCTGCCCGCCAAGGGACAGCCCGCCCAGCAACTGCACGGATCCGCCCAGATGCTCGTCGATGAAAGAGAGGATCTCTTCGGCGTTGTCCCGTATCGTCGTAAAGGGCCGGTCGCTCCCCGCGTGGCCGTCCAGGATCGGCAGGACCACATGGAAGTCGTCCTGCAGCAGCGCCGCCGCTTTTCGGTAGTTCCACCAGGAGAGCCCGCCTCCGTGGAGGAGCAGGACGGTGTCTTTCCCGTCCGCTCCGGATCCGATGTATCGCATGATCGTCACACCTCCCAGATGGATAAGACCATCGTCGACTGCCAGCCGAACGGATGCCCCGCGTCGGTCCGCATCCCGTGTCAGTCCGCCCGGCGGATGAACGGCTCGCCGGACCTGTCCAGACCGATCCTCTTCATTTTCGGCGCAGCGTCCAGCACGCGGCGGATGCCCCCCTCGCTGTTGTCCCAGCCGGGCGCATGGTCCGCGGCGAACACGAAGTTCGGCGCCTGCAGGATCGAGCCGATCGTGAGATCGCCGCCGTTTTGCCCGGCGATCTCATCCAGACTGTCCAGACACAGGCAGGCGAGTCCGCGATAGCTCTCCCCGTTCTCGTACCGACCTTTGACGTTGGCGTCGATGTCGAAAGAACGCAGGTCCTGGCTGTACCAGATGTGCTGATCGTTCCAGAAGAGGCTGAGGTCTCCGTAGGAGAAAGGTCCCCGCCCCATGAAAAAGCAGAAGGGCGTGTGCCCGTGGATGATGCAGGCCCTGTTCCTGCGCAGCGCATCCTCTGACGGCCAGGTATGCCAGCGGGAACGCTGGGAATACAGCCCTCTCCGAGACCAGATCAGCTGTCGCAGCGGGGCGTCGTATGCCACGCAGCAGTCGTCGAGCCCATAGCTGTAGACTGACTTCCCCGGGTCCTGGGCCATGTCCCGGCAGATCAGGTCGAAGGCCGATGATACCATCCCGGCGTGGGCGATGAAGAAGTCCAGATGCGCTCCGCGGACGACGAAGAGGTCGGGCAAGTTCTCCAGCGGGTAGATCGGCCCCAGCTCCCGCTCGTGGTTCCCGCGGATCAGGTGGAAGCCCGGGATCCGGCAGTCCGCCTGATAGAAAAGGGAGATGTAGCGCAGCAGCGCGGTGGGGTCGCCGCCGGCGTTGTAGTCGCCGACGAAGAACACATGATCGCGGGCGGGGTCGAAGCGGATCTTCTCCATGAGCGCCCGGAGCGTGGGACATTCCCCATGGGTGTCGCCCACCACGAAACGCAGGCCCTCCGGGTGGGCCGCCCGGAGCGCGGCGATGTTGTCGTCGTTGCTGTCGAAGAACTTGGTGACTCGAGGCATCGTATCCTCCTTTGTGATGCGCCCGTCCCGGCGGGCAGGAAGGGGGCTCCCTCCCGGGAGTGGGATGGATCAGTCGGTGAAGTGGAAGCCGCAGCTCCGCGCCAGGTCCCGGATGCGGATGAACTGCAGGGCGCTGCGCTGACCATGGACCGAGAAGGGATATCGTCTGCCGGTCTTGTCCATCCACGCGAAGAACTCCATGAACGCCGGTTCGTCGTCCACGGGAAGGGCCAGATCGTCGTATGGAGAGCCGGACCCTTCCGCTGCTATGATCATGTCCTTCGCTTCCTCGAAAGACTGGACCACGCTGACTTCATATCTCGGCAGATAGTTCCGGGAGACAGGCCGAACGGCGAGGATCTTGGTGTGCATAACGGTACGCTCCTTTCGTCATCCGACGTGTCATCTTGCTCGCTTCGTCCCTTGCGGGCGCTATGCCTGTGGGGATGCTCGCCCCGGCGGTCAGCAGATCTCGAACTGTACCCGGTCGCGCTCGCTCTTGTATCTCGGGTCGACGCGCTCGGTGTACGCTTCAATCGCGGGCACGGATCCGGTCAGTCTCAGATCCAGGAGCCGATCGGACAGGGGCAAACAGTAGGGGATCGCGCCGCCGACCGGGCATACCTTCACCTGCGGATGATCCGCCGGCGCATAGCCTGTCCGTGACAGGTAGCGGATGATGTCCCGGAAACTGTAGTTGCCGTTGATCACGACATCTTCGAACTTCCCTTCGATCTTGATCGGCAGGGACACAGGGTCCGGGATATCAGGGTGGTTCCCCAGCTCGAGCATGTGATGGCCCCAGCCGCCCTCCGCGAAGTAGAAGATCCCAGGCAGGTAGTAGGCGAAGCAGAGAATGTCCGGGTTCAGGATCTCCTCCGAGCACTTGCGGCTCGTGTCTGTGGTGAACCAGCCGGTAGACGTCTGTGGGTGGTAGGCTTGGAACAGCGTCACGATCTCCATCCCGGCCGGCTCATAGTAGCCGAAGCAGTCGAAGGCATAGCGGATCAGCTCCGCGACGCTCTTCTCGTCGTCGAAGGATAGGGTCCCGCCGTCAAAAAAGGTATACTTCCGGATCATGTGAGCACCTCCAAATTATCAGTCAGTTCTGTCGCGTTCGTCTGTGGACGAACAGTTTTCAGGCGTTTGGATATCGGGGCAGCGATCCCGCTCCTCAAAAGAGCCGGCGACATGCGCCAGCCCGCCCACATCGCAGAGCTCGATCGGCGGGAACACTGTCATTTTCAAAAGATCCGCCTGAGCAGGTCCTGCCCTGTGGGCCAGAGGAAGGAGCGCGCCCGGGAACGATGCGTCAGCCAGCCTCAAAAGATCCCGGGCAGAACGACCGCGATCATCAGACCGACAAAGAAAGAAGCGACGTTCGCCACGAGCGCGTAGAGGAGATAGGTCCCGGTCGAGCGTGCGCGATCGGAGAGCTTCTTCAGGAACACGGCGTAGATCGCGGCTTCGAGGACGAATACCAAGAACTCGAGGCCGAAATAGCCAAACAGGAAGGCGAGCTGGCCGCTCCTGAAGTGGATGATGTTGAGAAGAACGTTCAACGCGATCTGGGTGATGGCGTTCACGATGATGAGGAGCAGGAGCTCTTTCTTGCTGCGAAAGCCGAACAGGAGCGCGATGCCCATCTCGATGGCGATCGTGATCAGGATGCGCGCGACCAGAGAGATCGTCTCCTGCTGCCACGGGTAGGATCTGCGGGCCTGGAGGACCACGCCAACGGGGCGATCGGTCCCCTGACCGGACGAAACAGCGTCGGCCTGGGCCAGATCGACAGTATAATACGAATCGAAAGCGTATCTCTCGCAGATCCCGCTGACCACGAAACGCGCGGTCTGAGGGTAGTAGAGAAGGATCTTGAAGCTGTGTGGCGGGTAATAGGTCCAATCGTACGCTTTCGTCTGGTCTACTCGCCAGATCGTCCCTTCCAGATAGTGATATCCGTCAGCGTCTTCATATCCGGCGAATGCGTACCAGATCTCTTCGGACCACATGTCGTCAGAAAGATCTGAACGGGAGCGGTAGGCGTGCTCTTCGCTGCCGTCCCAGACGGAATACGGCCCGGTAGAACTCGCTTTCGAGAGCAGGGTCCCATAGCACAGTTCTTCGCCCATGTTCTCAAAACTGACGTGAACGGAGGGCTTGGGTCCGGTGTCCGCACTGGCGGCGACCGGCCATGAAGCGCAAACGAACAGCGCGAAAAGGAAGAAGCACAGGATCGTTCTCAGGTGTCGTTTCATCGTATGACCTCCCAGATCTGGATCGAAGATCAGTGCCAGCTCTCGCTCTCGGTGTGAAGGAGGAAGACGCCCTCTGTCTCATAGGGCGCCAGGACGGACCATGTATCGTCCCCATCCCGATCTCTGGGGAGGGCCTTTTCCACATCGGCTCCTGATGCCGGACGCTCCGCGGAGGACACGCCGTTCTCCGAGTCCTGGGCTTTGAGCGCGCGGAGGCTCCAGCTCTCGCTGCTGCCGCCGCCACCGTCGTGATAGGAATAGTGTTCGGCCCATGAGAAGGAGAGCGCGTCCTCTGTCTCCCGGCCATCTACAAGGCGGCTCGCATACTCGATGCTGCCGTCCGCATGGCCAAAGACGCTGGACAGCAGGACTTCGCGGGAGAAGCCCTTGGACAGATGCTGGAAGAAGAGCTCGGCGGAGCGCCCAGGACATGGGCTGTGAGCGCGGAAGAAGGGATGGGGGATCGCGTCCCAGCCGGCGTCCCGGGAGGAGAGCTCCCTGTCTGGACCGAAGAAGAGCCGGTAGCGGGCGACCGTCTCGCCTCTGCGCAGATCCAGCGGTACGCCGGGATACAGGGCGGCGAGCGCGGGCGAAGAGCGGACCAGATGGTCTTGGATCGCTTCGCGCGCCTCCTCCGGGGAGCACAGAGCATAGATCTGATAGAGCCGGGCTGCATCGTCTGCGCTCCTGCATTTGCAGAAGATGCGCTCGAAGTCCAGCTCTCTCCCTATCTGGTCGCGGTAGAGGAGCCGCGCCGACCAATATCTTGCAAGGATGTCTGCCATCCGGGACTGGCCCAGCGCCTGGCTGATGCGTACGTATTCTAAGCGGCCATCTTTGCTATAGTCATTCGGGTCGAGGCTCACGGCCGTCTCCAAAAGCGCCCTCTCCTGCGGACGCAGACGGGTGACGAAAGGATGCGTCGGATGCTGCAGCAGGAAGGTCCAGGCAAGCTCTGCGGGGTCGGGGCTGTACAGGGTCGAGGGAGAGTCTGTGACATAGTGCAGCTCCGGGGCCGCCAGACGCTCTTTACACGCGGCCAGTGCCTGCCGGATCTGCGGGACCAGCTCCTCAAAAGAGCCGGCGGCACGCGCCAGCCCATCCACATCGCAGAGCTCGATCAGCTGGAACAGTGTCTTTTTCATAGTATCCTCCCATCTCCTGATGTCACGCCCGTCCGTCGTCTCGGACATGGACTAGGGGGCGACGGGCGCCGTGCGGACGCAACGGGAGAAGCGCTCTCCGAGGCGGATCAGATCTTCCCGCCTGCGCAGAGCCTGGAGCCAGCGCGCCGGGATCTGTTCCCGCCCGTACATCGCCCCGGCGATCGAGCCGACGATCGCGGCGTTGGTGTCCGTGTCGTATCCCAGGCGCACGGCGGCCTTGACCGCGCCCTCGTAGCTCTCGCTGTGCAGGAGACTGTAGACCGCCGCGACGAGGCTGTCCACCACATAGCCGCTCTCCCGGATGCGGGAGGTGTCGAACGTTTCCCGCAGGTCGTGCTCGCGGAAGACGCTGTGAGCCTCGATGGCCTCGGGGGAGAAGGACGCGGCGTAGGGGACGGACCGTTCGCGGAAGGGGGCGAACACATAGCCGTAGGCCAGCTGCGGCGAGCGGGTCCGGAGGCACTCGCGCAGGAAGAGCGTATAGAGGTAACAGCTCAGCGCCGCGATCTCGTGGCCGTGGGTCAGCTGCGCGCCCTGCCGGACGACCGCCAGCGTCTCCGTGTCGTCGAGATCCCGGAGGACGCACCAGATCGAGAAGGGGAAGATCCGCATGAGCGCGCCGTTGCCGTTGTCGCGGACCCCGACGCCGCCGCAGCGGAGCGCGGGCTTCCCGTAGCGGTAGCGGCGGAGGGCGTCGCCAACGGTCCTGCCCAGGCCGAAGGGCTGGTCGATGGAGCAGTAGAGCCCCTTGTCACACCAGAGCAGGAACTGGCGCATGATATCGTCATAGTCGATCTGGCCCTGCTTCTGGACGACGGAGGACATGGCGGCGACGGTCATGGATGTGTCGTCGCTCCAGGCGCCCCGGGGGATCAGGCTCCCCCAGCGGGAGGCGAAGGGCAGGGCGTCCTCGCAGCCCAGCATCTCTCCCAGCGGGAGCAGGGCGATCTCCCGCCGGCTCAAGAACTCGTAGGGGACCCCGAAGGCGTCGCCCACGGCCAGGCCCAGCAGACCGTCCACCGCCGGGTCCCGCCGGAAATAGTCCAGGGCCAGCTCGCCGAAGGGGCGGTCCACTTCTTCCAGATCCGGGATCAGTTCGGGATCCTGGGCGAAGATCGAGCCCAGGAGATAGCCCTCCATGGAGACCTTCCCATTCAGGTCCGCGCAGAAGACCCGCAGCAGCTGGAGCTGCGGTCCGGTATCGTTGGTCATGAGGCAGTCGGGCGTGCCCCTGATGCGGAACAGCACCCGGGTCTCCGGCAGCAGCCGGGCGTTATAGCGTTCTGGATCCATGGGTCTTCCTCCGTTTCTCGTAGTCGTCTCAAGGCCCGGGTCAAGTGTTGGCCTACGACGCTAGATCACTTGTGCTTGCTCAGACAGGCGACGAACAGATCCTGGACATAGTCCCGGACCGCCTGGGGGCTCTGAGAGCCTTCTGGCATCTTGCAGCCGTCACAGATGCGGCCGATCGCCTCTTCCCGGATGAGCTCCTCATGGATCGTGCCGGGCCTCGCGCCGTAGGTGCTGGTCACATAGTGGTCGTAGCGATAGAAGCTGCCGCCGGGGGACAGAAAGATCCCGGAAGGCAGCGCCCAGACCTTCTTCCACTCCCGATGCCTTTTCCCGAGCCCCAGAAAGCCGGCTGTGATGATCTCGATCTCGATGATCGCTGTGCCGTACTTCCGGGCGAGGCGGGGGAACTCGCCCACGGCCTCCGTCACGGCGGCAGAGAATTTGGCCCGGTGCTCCTCCCGGAGCCGCGCCTGGGCCGCCTCTCTGCTCTGCTGCGCCTGCTGCTGCAGGCGCTTCTGCTGCGCCTCGTCGCGCAGTTTCCTGTCGAGCTTATCTTCCAATGTAGACATGCTGTGACCTCCCTCATACTATCGCGGCCGTCTGACAGATCAGGTCCCCGGCCTCCTGCGGCGCCTCGCGCGCAGGGCAGGGCCGGCGTCGCGGCGTTCTTCATCATCTCTGCAGCGTCTGCTCCGTGACGCATCGCGCCGCGTCGCTCCTGCAGGCCGCCTCAAGGAGAGGGCCTTCTCAGCGCCGCCACCGTCTCAACTGCGCATCCTCGACGAAAGAGATCGACATGCTACAGTTTCAGCACAGCAGATGATTCATCATCTTCTTCGAAATATATCCGGCTGAATTCCTTAAAGCCAACGGAACTATAGAAGATCTTTGCTGTT
>JAFZOC010000359.1 GCA_017550765.1 Oscillospiraceae bacterium | reverse complement strand
GCCTCCAGGCGGGCGATCTGATCGCCGATCCACTTGAAGCCGGTGAGCACATGGCGCAGCTCCACCCCGTAGTGCGCGGCCACGGCGTCAGCCAGGGGTGTGGAGACCAGGGACATGACGGCCACGGGCTTTTCGGGCATGGTGCCCTTTTCGATGCGGCCCGCGCAGATATAGTCGAGCAGCAGTACGCCCATCTCATTGCCGGATACCAGCTCGTAGCTCCCGTCCGGGCAGCGCATGGCGATGCCCACGCGGTCGGCGTCAGGGTCGGTGGCGAGCATGAGATCGGCGCCGGTCTCTTCGGCCAGCGCAAGACCGCATCTCAGCGCCTCGAAGATCTCGGGGTTCGGGTACGGGCAGGTGGTGAAGTAGCCGTTGGGATGCTCCTGCTCGGGCACGATGGTGATGTCGGCGATCCCGATGTCGTTCAGCACGCGGGTCACCGGGACCAGGCCGGAGCCGTTGAGCGGCGAGTAGACCAGCTTCAGTCCGGCGCCCGCCGCGAGGCCCGGGCGGACCTGCCGCGCTTCGATCGCCTCATAGAAAGCCTTCTTGCAGTCGTCCCCCACGAAGCGGATCAGGCCTTTTTCCACGCCCTCGGCGAAGGAGATGTGCTTCGCGCCGGTGAGGACGTCCGTCTTCTGGATCTCGTCGTAGACGACGGCAGCCGCGTCGTCGGTCATCTGGCAGCCGTCTGGGCCGTAGGCCTTGTAGCCGTTGTAGCGCGCGGGGTTGTGCGAGGCCGTGACCATGATGCCGGCGTTGCAGTGATAGAATCTGGTGGCGAAGGAGAGCGCCGGGACCGGCATCAGCGCGTCGTAGATGCGGACCTTGATGCCGTTGGCCGCGAGGACGCCCGCCGCCTCTTTGGCAAAGACCTCGCTCTTGATGCGGCTGTCGAAGGAGATGGCGACGGTCTGGGTGCCGCCCTGGGTCAGCACCCAGTTGGCCAGGCCCTGGGTCGCCTGACGGACCACCCAGATGTTCATGCGGTTCGTGCCCGCGCCCAGCGTCCCTCTCAGACCGGCCGTGCCGAATTTGAGGGAGACTGCGAAACGGTCCCTGATCTCATCGTCCCTGGCCTTGATCTTCAGCAGCTCCGGCAGCAGATCCGGGTCCTCCAGATCGTGCGCGAGCCAACGCGAATATTCGTCTCTATACATAGCTGGCCTCCTATCCATTTATTCAGGGAAGATCTCCAGTTCGAGATCGGACAGCGCCCAGGCGCTGCAGGGGTGGATGTATCCGGCCGCATCGTCAGCCAGACGGCGGCCGTCCATGGACGCGGGGATGAAGACCTCGCCGCAGATCAGTCTGGACCGGCACCAGCCGCACTCGCCGCTCCTGCAGTGGGAGGGCGCGGAGATCCCGGCGCGCTCGATGGCCGTCAGGACGGGCTCGTCGGCGCGGAGGGGGATCTGCCTCTCTTCCCCGAGGAAATGCAGGCTGAGCGTGTATACCTTCGAAGGATCGCCGGCGTAGTCTTCGAAGTGTGTCGGCGTGCTGGGAGCCGGAACGAACTCGCGGCGGATATGCTTCCGGTCCAGGCCGAGCTCGTGGAGCTCGCCGGCGAGGAACTCGTGCATGGCGCGGGGGCCGCAGATGTAGAGCGAATAGGTCTCCGGCGCATATCTCTTGATCAGGTCTGCACCGATGAAGCCGTTCTCGCAGCCCTCCGCCTGCTCCTCGCTCAGCACATGGACGACCTTGACCTTATCCGTCGCGGCGCAGATGCGCTCGAGCTCTTCCGCGTAGAGGATGTCCGCCCGTGTCCTGCTGCCGTACAGGAGCGTCAGGCGGAGATCTTCCGTCCCGTCCAGGATCGCGTTCGCCATGGCCATGAACGGCGTGATGCCGCTGCCGCCCGCGATGCCGACGAGTTCTTTCTCATCGCGCATGGGCTCGTAGCTGAAGGGCCCCTCCGGCCCGGAGAGCGTCACCTCGGTGCCGACTTCCCAATGGCTGAGGATATAGTCGGACACAAAGGCGTCCTGCGCCCTCTTTACGGTGATCTGGTACTGGCCTTCCAGCGCCAGGGCGGGAGACGCGGCCAGCGTATAGGGCCTGGTCGTGACGCTGTCGCCGATCTGCAGCCTGACCGATACATACTGACCGGCCCGGAAATACGCGAGTTTGTCCGCTTTCAGCACGTAGGTCTTGGCGTCCTTCCGGGGGATGATCTCGCTCACGACGGCCTTTTGCTGCTTCGGGTGCAGGGACCGGGCCAGGCGGTTCACGCCGTAGACCGCCGTGATGGGCTCCAGCGAGCCGGAGCGCAGGATCGCCCTTCTCCTGGGCACCATCTTCTTGAAGTGGAGCATGTCGAGGAGACCGATGGGCTTTACATGAAAGTTAAACTTTTTCATAGTTCTCCTCCTTCATATCCACCATCGTCAGCTTCACCGCCATGTCGCCGCCCATATAGGTGGAGCTGTAGCCGTAGAGACGCGGGCCGTACCCGCTGGCGAAGCGGATGTTCTTCACGCGCTGGTCCTCGTCCAGCATCTGCAGGCGGGCCATCAGACCGTCGCCCTCGCCGCAGGAATAGGCGTACATCGCGCCCTGCGGGACCATCGCGTAGCGGGCCAGCGTCGCAGGGGACGCGATCTCGATCTCTTCGATGTAGGGCATGATGCTCGTGCCAGTCGCTTTCTCAAAATCCCGGATCAGCTTCATGGCGACCTCGCGCTTCTTGGCGAAGTACTCCTTCTCGGTCACGCCGGACCAGATATCCTTCATGAAGAAGGTGGTGAAGCTCATGATGCAGGTGCCCGGAGGCGAGCAGTCGGGGATGGCGTGGTTGAGACAGATCGTCGCCTGCATCGGGTGTTCGCGGAAGGTCCCGGCGAGCTCCTGCTCCTTCACGGTGTCCGACAGTTCGCTGATGAAGTAGCTATACTCATGGACGCCCAGTTCTTCAGCCGTTTTATTGAGACCGACGTAGACGCAATAGCCCCGTCCGCCGATCTTCCTGGCGTTGACCGCGCGGATGTGGTCTTCGGGCAGGCCCTTGCCGCTGTCCATCATATCGCCGAACACGGCATTGGGAGAGATATCCGGGATGATATGCCTGGCATAGAAGGTGCCGTGCGTCGTCTCGACGCCGACGGGCGCTCCGTCTTCCATCAGGATCTTGGTGGCGAGGGTGTTGTAGAGGATCGTGCCGCCGTGCTCCCGGATCGTCTTGTCCATCGCGGCCGAGAGCTCATGGGAGCGATACCGCGGGATGTAGGCGGCGTTGACGATGTATTTGTGTACCAGCGACGCATAAAAGCCAAATTCCAGATCTTCCATGTTGACGCCCATGTAGCACCAATAGGCCGAGAGGATCTTCTGGGCCTTCAGAGGCATCTTCAGCTTGCGGAACACGACCGCGGTGGGATAGTTCGCGCATTTCAGGAAATCCGGATGCTCCTTCATCATGACCTTCGGATCTGCTTTCCCGCCTGCCGCGGCGACGGCGGCATTGGCGGCCATGATGCAGTCCGCCAGGTAGAAGAACTTCTCCATGGACTCCCGGCTGCCGGGGACGTACTCCTCCATCTTGTCGATGAACGCCTGTTTCCCGAAGGGCATGACGGCGTCGATCTTCTCTTCGTTCTCTCCGAAGACGATCAGGCGGTAAGCTTCCGGGAGCTTCACCCAGTCCACTTTCGCACCGTAGGAATCGATCAGCGCGCCGACTTCTTCCCGCGCATCCGGCTCCCCTACGTCGCACAGCTCGTGCAGCGCAGGCTCGAACTCGAAGCGGCCGCGCCGAAAGCTCGTGGCGAAACCGCCGGGCAAGTTATGCTGTTCGATCAGCAAAGTCTTGAAGCCGCGACCGCATGCGGACGCAGCCGCCGACAGACCGCCATTGCCTGCGCCGATGACGATGATGTCGTATCGTTTGTCCAATTTGCATTCCTCCTTGTCGGATGCTATCCCGCCGCCGGAACGCCCTCGGACGAGCGAGAGCGTCCAGCGGCAGGTCCGCCATCTGGTCCTGTGTTCGGACCGCGCTCCCCCGACGCCGCGGACCTGTTCGGTGCGCGGCCCGGTCCCCCGCGATCATTCCGCCGTCGGGAAGACGCAGAGCTCGATGTCGCTGAGCGGGAAGCTGACGCAGGGGTGGATCCAGTTGAATTTGATGTCGCCCAGACGCCGGCCGTCCGCTTCGGGCGGGATGAACACCTTCCCCTTCACCAGTCTCGAGTGGCACCAGCCGCACTCGCCGCTCCGGCAGTGGGCGGGGGCCTTGATCCCGGCGCGCTCCATCGCCCAGAGCAGGCTCTCCTCGGCCTTGCAGGGGATCGTGGTCTTCTCGCCGCGTATATCCACCGTGAGGGAATAGACCTTGCCGATCTGCTCTTTGGGATAGTCCGGGGCGTTCACGGCGCCCATGTAGTCGCCGGACATCTCCATCCGGTAGAGCCGCTTGGGCAGGCCGAGACGTTTGCACTGTGCCTCGCCGAAGACGTACATGGCTTTGGGGCCGCACATGAAGACCGAATAGAGGCCCACAGGCGCGTATTTCTGGATCAGCTCCGCGGTGATGAAGCCATGCTCATAGCCGGGCTTTTCCTCGTCGGAGAGGACGTGGACCACCCGGACCCGGCCGCCGCTCTGCGCTGCCAGGGTCTCGATCTCCTGCTTCAGCAGGATGCCGTCGGCCGTGCGGGAGCCGTAGAGGATGGTCATTTCGAAGTCCTCGATCCCGTCCACGATGGCCTGGGCCATGGAATAGAAGGGCGTGATGCCGGAGCCGCCGGCGATGGCGATCACTTTTTTCTGGTCCCGCAGATCCTGATAGTAGAAGTCGCCCAGCGGGCCGGAGATATCGACGGCGTCGCCCTCCTTCCAGTTGTCCAGGATATACGCCGAGGCGTAGGCGGGGACCGTTCGCTTCACGGTGAGCGTGTAGCTGTTGTTCTCCGTGCCGAGGGCGTCCTTGGGCCCGGAGCGGATGGTATAGGGCTTGTGGACCAGGGCGCCGTCGATGTCCAGCGCGACCGAGACATACTGGCTGGCGCGGAAATAGGCCAGTTCCTTCGTGCCCTTCTCCGCGTCCGGCACGAGGGTGAAGCTCTTGGCGTCTCCGTGGTCGACGATCTTTGCGATCCGGCAGTGCTGCACCGCGGGATGCAGGCGCCTGGCGAGGACGTTCGCGTTGTAGATCGATCTCGGGGGCGTCGCAGGCGCGGCGTCGATCATCGCGTTGCGCGTCTTGACCTCGCCCAGGAAGGGGAAGGGCGTCAGGCCCTTGAGCGCCTTCTTGTCATAGTTGTACTTCGCCATCTTACTTGCCCTCCTTCTTCATGTCCAGCAGCATGTAGCGCGCCTGCTCCGCGCCGGACAGATAGGCCTGCGAGTAGCCGTCCATCTGGGTGCCATGGCCGCCGACGAAGCGAAGGCCCTCCACCGTATAGTCGTCCTTGTGACCGGTCTGCACACGCGGGAACATGCCGTCCCAGGTCGCCGGCTCATAGCCGTAGACGTCGCCGCGGGGCGTGCCGAGATAGCGGGCCCAGGTCACCGGAGAGGCCACCACGATCTCCTCGATATGCCCCTGGAGCCTGCAGCCGGTGACGGCCTCATAGCGCTCCACACACTCGCGTGCGATGCGGTCCTTCACCTTGAAATACTCCTCCTCGGTCACGTCGGCAAAGGGATCGCCGGTGTAGAACTTGGAGAACTGGATGAAGGCCCGGCCCTTGCCGGCGGCGTCGGGGATTGCGTTGGTGAGCACGGTGCAGGAGAAGTCCTTGTGGGTCTCGATCTTGTCGCAGGCCAGATACTGCCGGTGGTTGTCGGGGTCCGTGCGCAGGAAGGTGTCGTAGCCCTTCAGGCCCAGCTCCTCGGCGGAGGCGTCCAGCCCCAGGCAGACGATGAAGGCCGCCTGGGCGATCTTCTGGGCATTCATCAGCTTGAGGTTGCGCTCGGGGATCTCGCTGTGCTCGACCATCCGGTCGAAGACCACATGCGGCATGAGGTTGGAGATGACCCATTCGCAGGGGATGTAGGTCCCGTCGGCGAGTTCGACGCCGTGCACCTTTTTGCCCCGGACGTCGATCTTTTTGACCTCGGTGTTGTACCAGAGGTCGCCGCCGAGCTCGCGGATCCGCTGGTCGAAGGCCATGGAGATCTCGTGGATGCGGCCTTTTGCGACCCAG
>JAFZOC010000358.1 GCA_017550765.1 Oscillospiraceae bacterium | reverse complement strand
TTCGTGGCCGTGCTGGGGCACAACGGCTCCGGCAAGTCCACTTTGGCCAAGCATCTGAACGCCATCCTGGTCCCCACCGAGGGCCGGGTGCTGGTGCGCGACATGGACACCGCCGACGAGAGAGCCCTGCTGGACATCCGCCGGACCGTGGGCATGGTCTTCCAGGACCCGGACGACCAGATCGTGGCGAACGTGGTGGAGGACGACGTGGCCTTCGCCCCGGAGAACCTGGGCGTGCCGCCTGCGGAGATCCGGCAGCGGGTGGACGCGGCCCTCAAGCAGGTGGGCATGTATGAGCTGCGCCTGCACGCGCCCCATCTTCTCTCCGGCGGCCAGAAGCAGCGCGTGGCGATCGCCGGGGTCCTGGCCATGGAGCCCAAGGTCCTGGCCCTGGACGAGCCCACCGCCATGCTGGACCCCCAGGGCCGCCAGGAGGTCATCCAGACCATCACCCGGCTCTGCCGGGAGAAGGGGATGACCGTCATCCTCATCACCCACCACATGGAGGAGTGCATCGGCGCGGACAGGCTCATCGTCATGTCCTCCGGCGCGGTGGTGGCCGACGGCAGCCCCGCTGAGGTCTTCTCCCAGGTGGAGCTGATGGAGCGGGAGGGCCTGGACGTGCCGGAGACCACCCGCGTGCTCCATGAACTGGGCCTGCCTGCGGACGTTTTGGATCCGGAAGCCTGCGCCCGGCGCGTCGCCGACGCGATCAAGTGATACAAGGAACGAAGCCAATGTCAGAGATCGTCGTACAGGGGCTCCGACACGTCTACAGTGCGGGGACCCCTTTTGAGAAAACTGCGATAGAGGATATCAGCCTCACGATCCCCTCCGGGCAGTTCGTGGGCCTGCTGGGCCACACCGGCTCCGGCAAGTCCACCTTCGTGCAGCACCTGAACGCGCTCCTCGCCCCCACCGGCGGCAAGGTCCTGGTGGACGGGGAGGACATCAACAGGGACAAGAAGAGCCGCCGCGCCGTCAAGAACAAGGTCGGCCTGGTCTTCCAGTACCCGGAGCATCAGCTCTTCGAGGAGACCGTCTACGCCGACATCGCCTTCGGGCCCAAGAACATGGGCCTCTCAAAGGAGGAGATCGACCGGCGGATCCGGGAAGCCGCGGGCTTCGTGGGCGTGGATGAGAGCCTCTTCGAGCGCTCGCCCCTGGAGCTCTCCGGCGGGCAGAAGCGCCGGGTGGCCATCGCCGGCGTCATCGCCATGCGCCCGGGGGTGCTGATCCTGGACGAGCCCACCGCGGGCCTGGATCCCGCCGGCTGCCGCCAGATCCTGGACAACATCTGCAACTACCGCCGGGAGTCCGGCGCCACCGTGATCATCGTCAGCCACAACATGGACGACGCCGCCCGGCTCACCGAGCGCCTGATCGTCTTCGACCACGGGCACGTCGCCATGGACGGCAGCCCCGAACAGATCTTCTCCCAGCCCGAGCGCCTGGAGGAGATCGGCCTGGCCGTGCCCCAGGCTACGCGCCTGGCCATGGCGATCCGGGCCGAGGGCGTCCCCCTGGTCGGCGCGATCTTCACCCACGCGCAGCTCATGGCCGCGCTGAAGGGGGTGGGCGCATGCTGAAGGACATCACCCTGGGCCAGTATTTCCCCGGCGACACCGTCGTCCACCGTCTGGACCCCCGGACCAAGATCCTGCTGGTGATCGTCTATATCGTAGCCCTTTTCGAGGCCAAGGGCTGGGTCGGCTATGCAGTGATGACCGCCGTGACGATCGCCTGCAGCGCACTCTCCCACATCCACCCCAAGAACATCTTCAAGGGCCTCAAGCCCATGATCTTCCTGATCGTCTTCACCGCGGCCCTGAACATCTTCTACACCGACGGACGTCCCGTGCTCCCCGGCTGGCCCATCACCTGGGAGGGCCTCGACCGGGCGGCGAAGATGATCGCCCGCATCGTGCTGCTGATCACAGGGACCTTCCTGCTGACCTATACCACCAGCCCCATGGCCCTCACCGACGGCATGGAGCGTCTGATGTCGCCCCTGAAGAAGATCGGGCTGCCGGTCCATGAGATGACGCTGATGATGTCCATGGCCCTGCGCTTCATCCCCACGCTGATCGAGGAGACGGACAAGATCATGTCGGCCCAGAAAGCCCGCGGCGCGGACTTCGAGAACGGGAACTTGGTCAAGCGGGCCAAGGCTCTGCTGCCGATCCTGGTGCCGCTCTTCGTCAGTTCCTTCCGCCGGGCGGACGATCTGGCCGTGGCCATGGAGAGCCGCTGCTACCACGGCGGCGAGGGACGCACCCGGATGAAGCAGCTGCGCTTCGCCTGGCGGGACCTGTGGGCCTTCCTGCTGGGCGCTCTGCTCCTGGCGGGGATGATCGTGCTCAAACGCATGGGACTGTGAGCGGGATATGAGGAACATCGCCTTGCGCCTGTCCTACGACGGCAGCGCCTACCACGGCTGGCAGGTCCAGAAGAACGAGATCAGTGTGGCGGAGACCCTGGAGACGGCCCTGACGAAGATCTGCGGGCATCCGGTGAAGACCGTGGGCTGCGGC
>JAFZOC010000357.1 GCA_017550765.1 Oscillospiraceae bacterium | reverse complement strand
CTTTCGCCGATCGGGCGCGGAGCGGCCTTCCCGACGGTCACGCCGGAGAGGTCAGCGGTCCGATCCCGCCCATCTCCACCGGCGATATTTGAAATGTGAAGAAGAGGCCCAGAGATCGAAAGATCCCAGGGCCTCTTCTCGCTCTGTCCAAAACAGGGGGGAGAGGAGCCGGACAGGGGGACAGACAGGGGTACAGACAGGGGGACAGACAGAGGGAACAGCGGAACAGACAGAGGGACAAGAGAGGAACTGCCGGTCTATCTTCCGCCAACGCGGTACTGCTGCGGCGTCTTCCCGACGGTCTGCTTGAAAACGCGGGTAAAATGGCTCTGCGATGTATATCTCAGAAAGGACGTGATCTCGGAGAGAGAATAGTCCGTGTGGCGCAGCAGATATTTCGCCTCTTTGATCTTTTCCTGGTGGATGTAGGCCGGGATGCTCATGCCCACCTCGTCCCTGAAACGCAGGGACAGGCTCCGCCGACAGAGATTGCAGACCTGGGAGAGCTGCTCCGCCGTGATGCGCTCATGCAGGTGGAGGGAGATGTAGTCGAGGCATTTCTTGATGATGGGCGAGGTGCCGGGGCGGTCCCGGATCTCGCGCACTTTCCCGCAGAAGTCCATGAGCATGGTAAAACACAGGGCGTGGATCAGCGCGATCTCCGTGAGCAGATCGGCGCGCTGACAGTAGAGGTCGCTCAGATCGAACGCGGTCTCCGGCAGCAGACCGCCGCGGATCGCCGCGCGGGAGACCAGGGTCGCCAGGCAGATGAAAGCGTACTTTTCCTGCCGGAGCTCATTGACGGACATGCGTCCGACGCGGCCCTGCCGCGGGAAGAACAGCGTCCGCTCCAGCATGACGCGGTCCCCGTCCTGTACGGCGTCGCAGAGGGCGGTCTCATAGTCCACCGGCACATGGGCTTCCGCCTCTTCCCGCAGATCGAAGAGCGCGTGCTCCAGCAGCGAGGAGCCGAGCTTCTTATTGGAAACATTGTCGACAAAGAGGATATCCTTCGCGTGCAGCTCCTGCCCGAGCAGCCGGAACAGAAGGCAGATCAGGTCCTTCAGCTTTTCCAGAGAGACCAGCGGCTGCCTGAGGAGCATGTCGCAGAACTGCTGCAGATGCGCCGGATGGATGGCTCCGCTGACCATCTTCAGCACGTCCGCGCGGCTGTGGGCATAGGGGCTGACCAGACCGATGAGCACGTAGCGCTCCGGGCTGAGCTCCGCGACGCCGAGCAGGAACCCCGGCTCGAGAAAGGTGATGAGCGGGTGCGCCCGGTCTCGCCTCTGAAGGCGAAAATCCTCGATGGCCGCGGCGTTGGATAAAGTCGACACCGCGCTGCTGTCGATCTGCGGCCAGCTCTTCAGCAGGCGCCCCTCTCCGTCCAGCAGCGTGAACGGAAGGTCCGTAACGCGGTGGAGCCGTTCAAGGATCTCCATGATCTCCTGCATGATCCTCACCTCAGCGCAATTCTATCACAAATATGCCAAAAAAAGCAATAATATGATATACGACTTTTCGCGCGTTTGTTATAGTACGGTCAAGATCACCAAAAACACGATAGGAGAGGATACAAATGGCAAGAAAAGAACTCGGCCTTGACAGCATGGGCATCCAGAAGACCATGCGGTTCAAAGACTACTTCGGCGACGGCATCGGTCAGCTCCCGCTGAACGCCATGAGCTGTCTGGTAGCCCAGCTCACCTACTTCTACACCGAAAAGGTCGGCCTGGCGGCCGGCGCGGTGGCCACCATGCTCCTGATCGCAAAGATCTGCGACGCGTTCTCCGACCTGGTCATGGGCAAGATCATGGACAAGGTCAACTCCCCGAAGGGCAAGTGCCGCCCCTGGTTCCTGTGGATGCTGGCGCCCACCGTGGCCATCATCGTGCTGATGTTCACGGTCCCGAGAGGCGTTCCCAGCGGCGTCCAGATGGCCTATGTGCTCATCACCAACATCCTGATCTCCGCCGTCATCTACACCGCCATCGCGATCCCCTACGGCTCCATCATGGCCGTGCGCACCGAGAGCGTCGAGGAGCGCGGCAAGATGGGCATCGCCCGCACCATCTTCGGCTACATGACCGGCATGATCATCACCATCCTGATCATCCCCGTCACCAACATGCTCGGGCCCAACGGCGTCGCCGACCAGGCGGCCTGGATCAAGGTCGCGGTCATCTTCGCCGTCCTCTCCGGTGTTTCCCTGTATGTCCTCTACCGCGCCTCCAGGGAGAACGCCGACGTCCAGAAGCTCCAGACCACCGAGAAGCAGGGCGCGTTCCTGGACGAGCTCAAGCTCCTGTTCCAGAACAAGTACTGGGTCCTGATGCTCATCGCCATGCTCTTCGTCAACATCTCCTACGGCCTGAGCGCCTCCGGCGGCACCTACTACGCCAAGTACATCCTGGGCAACGACAACATCGTCGCGCTGCTGGGCGCCATCGGCCTGATCCCCACCTTCCTGGGCTTCATCCTCGTCGGCCCGCTGACCAGAAAGTTCGGCATGGCCAAGACCTGCTTCATCGGCTGCGTCATCGGCGCCGTCGCCTGCATCGCCCGCGTGTTCACCCCCTACAGCTTCTGGTCCTGCATCATCGGCGGCGCCTTCCAGACCTTCGCCACCATGCCCATCATGTGCGTGGGCGGCGCCATGGTCAACAACTGCGTCGAGTACAACGAGTGGAAGTTCGGCAAGCGGATGCTCGGCATGTCCAACAGCGCCAACTCCTTCGGCGCCAAGGTCGGCTCCGGCATCGGCGGCTCTCTGATCGGCTGGCTGCTGGCTGCCGCGGGCTACCAGGCCGCCGCCGCGTCCCAGCCCGCCTCCGTCAACACCGCCATCTTCGCCTTCGCCATCTACATCCCCCTGGCCCTGTTCATCATCATGGGCGTCATGTTCAAGAGATACGACCTTGAGAAGATCTACCCCCAGATCGTGGAAGAGCTGCGCGTCCGCCGCGCGGAGAACGCCGACGTCGAGTAGACCGCTCATAGCGCGACAAAGCCCGCAGGGCATACCGCTCTGCGGGCTGTTCTAAAAAGGAGAACGACATGTTGAAGCTTCGCGATCTGACGATCGAATACAAGACCGACCCCATCGGGCTGGACGAGGTGCAGCCACGCTTCTCCTGGAAGCTGGAGAGCGACCGGAACGGCACCCGCCAGACCGCCTATCAGATCCGCGTCTCGAACAGCGAACTGCTGTGGGACAGCGGGCGCGTCGAGAGCGAGCAGAGCATCCTGATCGAGTATCTGGGAGAGCTCTTTGCCCCGCGCACGGCCTATACCTGGACGGTGCGGGCCTGGGACGACCACGGGCAGAGCGCCGCGGCCACAGCCTCCTTCGAGACCGGCCTGCTGACCGGGGCCGCCTTTGAGGGCAAGGCCCGCTGGATCAGCCACGGGATCCCGAAAGAGGACCCGGCGAGCCCGATCTTCACCAAGACCTTCACCGTCGCCAGGCCCGTCGCCAGAGCCCGGCTCTACGCCACGGCCCTGGGCCTATACGAGGCGGAGGTCAACGGCCAAAAAGTCGACGACACCTACTTCGCCCCCGGCTGGACCAGCTACCGCAAGCGGCTCCAGTACCAGACCTATGCGGTCGATCTGCGCGAGGGGGAGAACGAGCTGCGCTTCACCCTGGGCAAAGGCTGGTATTCCAGCCCTCTGGGCTTCACGCCGATCCCGGACCACTACGGCGACACGACCGCCCTGCTCGCCATGCTGATCGTCACCTACGCCGACGGCACGGAGGACGCGATCGGCACGGACGAGAGCTGGGACGTTTCCACCGGCGCGATCCGTTTTTCCGAGATCTACGACGGCGAGACCCAGGACTGGACACGCGGGGAAACGACCGTCGGCAAAGCGCGGCCCTTCGAGCGGGGCTTTGAGACGCTGATCGCCCAGGAGAACGAGCCAGTGCGCTGCCTGTGCGCCCTGCCCGTCGCCAGAGCGTTCACCGCCCCCAACGGCGAGCGCCTCTTTGACTTCGGTCAGAACCTCACCGGATGGGTCCAGGTGAAGATCGACGGCCGGCCCGGCCAGGAGCTGGTGCTGCGCCACGCGGAGAGCCTGGATGAGAACGGCAACTTCTACACTGGGAACCTGAGCTTCGCCAAGGCCGCCGATACCTATATCCTCGCCGGCGGGGAGCAGACGCTCCGCCCGCACTTCACCTTCCACGGCTTCCGCTATGTCTGTGTCGAGGGACTGGAGGACGGTCAGAGCATCGAGCTGAGCGCCTGCCACCTCTCCAGCGACCTGAAGGAGAACGGCAGCTTCTCCTGCTCCGATCCGCGCGTGGACCGTCTGCAGCAGAACATCGTCTGGGGCCAGCGGAACAACTATCTGGACGTGCCCACCGACTGCCCCCAGCGCAGCGAGCGCCTGGGCTGGACGGGCGACGCCACGGCCTTCACGCCCACGGCCGTCTTCCACCAGAACGTCATGCCCTTCATGCGCAAGTGGCTGCGCGACCTCGCGGCGGATCAGGATCCCGCCACCGGCATGGCCCAGGTCGTGCCCGACGTGCTCTCCGACGGCGCGACCGGCGGACAGAACGGCGCGGCCTACTGGGGCGACTGCGCGACCGTCGTGCCCTGGACGCTCTATGAGACCTACGGCGACAAGCGCGTGCTGGCCGAACAGTACGAGAGCATGCAGATCTGGACCGACTTCGTCCGCCGCCAGTGCGGGGAGAACGGCCTCTGGCAGACGGGCTTCCAGTATGGCGACTGGCTGGGCCTCGACGCCGAGAGCAACGGCCTTGCTGACGAGCGCAAAGGCGCCACCGACGACTACTTCGTCGCCAACGCCTGCTACCTCTGGACGCTGCAGATCATGGCCGACACGGCCGCCGTGCTCGGGGACGCCGAGAACGAGAGCATGTACCGCGAACGGCGGGAGAACGTGCTCGCCGCGTTCCGGGACGAATATGTGACCAAGACTGGCCGCCTGGTCAGCGAGACGCAGACCGCGATGACCCTGGCGCTGCACTTCGGGCTGGTCCCGGAGGAGTTCCGCTCCGCGATCGCCGAGCGGCTGGAGCAGAACATCGCCGCCCACAAGACCCATCTGACCACCGGCTTCATCGGCACGCCCTACCTCTGTCTGGCGCTCTCCGACAACGGCAAGCACGAGACCGCCGGAAAGCTCCTGCTGCAGGAGGAGGCCCCCGGCTGGCTGTATGAAGTGAAGATGGGCGCGACCACGGTCTGGGAGCGCTGGAACTCCATCCTCCCCGACGGAAGCTTCAACCCGGCGAACATGAACAGCCTCGACCACTACGCCTACGGCGCCGTCGGGACCTGGCTGTACACCCGCCTCTGCGGCCTGCGCCGCCTGGAGCCGGGCTACAGGCGCTTCGCCGTCGCGCCGCAGTTCATCAAGGGCATCACCCGCGCGGAACTGACGTACGAGAGCGTCTACGGCACGATCAAGACGGCCTGGCGCTGCGAAGGCGGCACGATAACGGTCGATCTGACCGTGCCCGTGAACACCACGGCCGAGCTGGTCCTGCCCGAGAAGGACGGGACGCTCACCCTCGGCAGCGGCGTCTACCACTACGAATATCCGACTGAGACCCGCCTGGAACAGGACCGCTACACGATGGAGACGGTGCTCCGCGTGATGCTGGAGCATCCGGCCGCCCAGCCGATCATCCGGCAGTACATGCCCCAGATGCTGTCGGACCCGATGGTCGAGTATGTCAAGGGCGAGCCGATCTCCGCGCTGCTGGCCTACGCGCCGGAGGCGAAGCCCCTGTACGAGAGCATCCTGAAGGCGATGAACGAGAGCGGTATATAAGGAGAAGTCGATGGAACAGAAGATCAAGGATATCCTCTCCAAAATGACTTTGGAGGACAAGATCGCCCTCTGCAACGGCGCGGACTTCTGGCACAGCAAGGCGATGGAGCAGTACGGCATCCCCGCCTTCATGATGTCCGACGGCCCCCACGGCCTGCGCGTCCAGAAGGGCGAGGCGGACATGCTTGGCGTCAACAAGTCCGAGAGCGCCACCTGCTTCCCGACCGCCGTCACCTCCGGCGCGACCTGGGACAGAGAACTGCTGGGCGCCGAGGGACGCGCCATCGGCGAGGAGTGCCTCTCCCTCGGGTCTGACGTGGTGCTGGGCCCCGGCGTGAACATCAAGCGCGATCCCCGCTGCGGCCGGAACTTCGAGTATTTCTCCGAAGACCCCTTCCTGGCCGGGCAGATGGGCGCGGCCTGGGTCGAGGGCGCGCAGAGCACCGGCGCGGGCACCAGCCTCAAGCACTTCGCGGCCAACGATCAGGAGTACAAGCGCTTCAACGGCAACAGCCAGCTCGACGAGCGCACGCTGCGCGAGATCTATCTGCCCGCGTTCGAGACCGTGGTGAGAGCCGCCCAGCCCGCCACCGTCATGTGCGCTTACCCCATGCTCAACGGGGTCTACTGCAGCGACAACAAATGGCTGCTGGGGGATGTCCTCCGGGACGAGTGGGGCTTCCGGGGCCTGGTCGTCACCGACTGGGGCGCCCTCTGCGACCGTGTGAAGGCCATGGAGGCCGGCTGCGACCTGTCCATGCCCGGCGGCAGCGACTATATGGAGGACAGGGTGCGCGACGCCGTGCGTTCCGGCAAGCTCCCCGAGAGCGCGATCGACGCCTGTGCCGCGCGGGTGATCCGGCTGGCGCTGCGTTCGGCAGAGCTCAAAAAGAACGAGCCCTTCGACGCCGAGGCCCACGACGCCGTGGCCCGGAGAGTGGCGGAAGGCGGCGCGGTGCTGCTGAAGAACGAGGGCGGCATCCTGCCGCTGCAGACCGAGGGCGTCGTGCTCATCGGCAGCATGGCGAAGGACATGCGCTACCAGGGCTCCGGCTCCAGCCACATCAATCCCACGAAGCTCACCGCGCTCGCCGACGCGCTGCCCGGCGTCCCCTTCGTCGCCTGCTGCGACGAGAAGGGCGCGGTCACGCCCGTCGGCATGGCGCAGGCGATCAACGCCGCCCGCGGCGCGAAGGTCGCCGTGGTCTGCGCGGGCCTGCCCGACATCTACGAGTCCGAGGGCTTCGACCGCGAAGACCTGCGGATGCCCGCGGGCCACGTCCGCATGATCGAGGCGGTGGCCGCTGCCAATCCCAACACCGTGGTCGTACTCTTCTGCGGCTGCGCGGTGGAGACGCCCTGGATCGACAAGGTCAGGGCCGTGCTCTACATGGGCCTGCCCGGACAGGCCGGCGGCGCCGCCGCCGCGGATCTGCTGACCGGCAAAGTCTGCCCCAGCGGCAAGCTGACCGAGACCTGGCCGCTGCGCCTGGAGGACGTGCCCAGCTACGGGACCTTCGGCAAGAAGTACACCCACTACAGCGAGGGGCTCTATGTGGGCTATCGCTATTATCAGAAGGCCGGCGTCCCCGTGCGCTTCCCCTTTGGCCACGGCCTGAGCTACACGAGCTTCGCGTATTCCGACCTGGCGCTCGACGGCCGCAGCGTGCGGGCGAAGATCGCCAACACCGGCGACGTTCCCGGCGCGGAAGTCGTGCAGCTCTACGTGGCGGCGCCCCAGGACGGCGTCCATCGCCCGCTGCGGGAGCTCAAGGGCTTCCGGAAGGTCTTCCTGCAGCCCGGCGAGACCCGGGAAGTCTCCTTCGACCTGGACGAGCGCAGCTTCGCCGTCTGGTCTGACGGCTGGAAGGTCCCCGGCGGCGTCTATGCCGTCGAGCTGGGCGCCTCCAGCGAGGATATCCGCCTGCGCGGCGAGATCGCCGTTGAGGGCGAGGCCGTTCCGGTCCCCGCCTGGCAGAAGGGGAGCTGGTATGAAAAGCCCGTCGGCAGGCCGACGGACAGCGACTTCGAGACGCTCTACGGCGGCCCCATCCAGCCCGAGCCGGAGATCAGGCCCGGCAAGTTCACCATGGAGATGTCCACCATGGAGATGAAGGACGTGTCCCCGGTGATGATGGGCATGTTCAAGATGACGGAGAAGACCATCGCCCAGGGCTTCGGCGGCAAGGTCGACTACAGCGACCCGACCTTCAAGATGATGGTCATGTCCGGCGCGGACGCGCCGCTGCGCGCGGCGGTGCTCTCCAGCAGCGGCGCGTTCCCGGCCAACGTGGCCGAGGGGATGCTGGCCATGGCCAACGGCCAGCCGCTGCAGGGCCTGAAAAAGATGGGCGGGAAATAGACATGAGCGGCACGGTACAGACGAGGTGAGCCGACCGGAACGGGAGGAAGCAAATGAGAGCGATCCGTTTGAGAACAGAATATCTCCTCGATCCCATCGGGATCGACATCCAAAAGCCACGCCTGATGTGGAACTGCGAGGGCGGCGTAAAGCAGACGGCGTACCGGATCGTCACCGAACAATGGGACAGCGGCAGAGTCGAGAGCGCCTCGATGCAGGCGGTCTATCCCACGCTGCTGCGCGAGCGCGAGCGGGTGCATTGGAAGATCCGTCTCTGGGATGAGAACGGCGAGCCCGGCGACTGGAGCGAGGCCTTCTTCGAGATGGGCATCTCCTCCTGGCGGGCCCGGTGGATCGCCGGGAACTACAGCGTGAACAGGAGAGAGCGCTATCCCGTGGACTGCTTCCGCAAGACCTTCGCCGTGGAGCAGCCCGTGGAGCGCGCAAGGCTGTATATCACCGCCTGCGGGCTCTACGAGGCGCGGATCGGCGGCAGGCGCGTCGGCAATCTCGTGATGGCGCCGGGCTATACCGACTACCGCAAGCGCGTGCAGTATCAGACCTACGACGTGACGGAGCTGCTGCGCGAGGGCGAGAACGAGCTGACGGTGCAGCTGGCCGACGGCTGGTACCGCGGCTCCTGCGGCGCCAACGGCATCGTGGACCAGTACGGCACCGAGACGAAGCTGCTGGCGCAGCTGGAGATCGCGCTCTCCGACGGCAGCGTCCAGACCGTCGTCACCGACGAGAGCTGGGACTGGTCCAACGACGGCCCGATCCGCTTCGCCGACAACAAGGACGGCGAGATCGTGGAGGCCTTCCGCACGCCGCTCTATCTCGGCAAAGCAAAGCGCACGAAGCACAAGGTCGTCCCCACGGCCTCCGACAACGTCCCGGTGCGGGAGCATGAGCGCTTCAAGCCCACGCGCATCGTCACGCCCTCCGGCAAGACGGTGCTGGACTTCGGGCAGAACATCCAGGGCTACGCCTCCTTCAGCCTGACCGCCCACGCCGGGCAGCGCATCTTCCTGCGCTTCGGCGAGATGATCGACAAGGACGGGGAATTCACCCAGAAAAACATCCAGCTTTCGAACCGCGGCAAAACGACGCCGCTGCAGCAGGTGGACTACACCTGCGCCGAGGGCCGGAACGAATATAAAACGACCTTCGCCGTCTTCGGCTTCCAGTACGTGCTGGTGGAGACCGACGTCCCCTTCGAGCCCGAGGACTTCACGGCCCACGCCGTCTATTCCGATCTGGAGCGCACCGGCTGGTTCGACAGCTCCAGCGAACTGCTGGACAAGTTCTTCGAGGCCACGGTCTGGTCGGCCAAGGGCAACCATCTGGACATCCCCACGGACTGCCCGACGCGCGAGCGCCACGGCTGGACCGGCGACGCGCAGCTCTTCTTCACCAGCGCGGCATACCTGTTCAGCTTCGCGCCCTTTGCCCGGAAATATCTGCACGACGTCTACGACTGGCAAAAGAAGGACGGCCGGCTCCCGCACATCGCGCCGGAGGGCGGCTCGGACTTCTACGTGTGGACGATGAACGGCTCGGTGGGCTGGTCGGACGTGGGCGTACTGATCCCCTGGCGCTACGCCCAGATCTATCAGGACGAGAGCATCCTGCGGGAGTATTACGACGGCATGGCGAAATACGCCCGCTTTATGGAAAAGCGCGTGGGCAAGACGACGCCGATCTTCTCCGAGAAGATCGAGCTCTCCGGAGAGGCGCGGAAGTATCTCGTCAATATGGGCCAGAGCTACGGCGAATGGGCCGAGCCCGTGGAGGTGGGCGGCGGCTTCCGCTGGCAGGACTTCGTCGCGCCCCATCCGGAGGTCTCGACGGCCTACACCGCCTACGTCATGCGCCTCATGAGCGAGATCGCGGAGCGGCTGGGCCATGAGGCCGACGCGCAGGAGTTCCGCGGCTATGCCGAGGGCTGCAAAATGGCCTATCGGGAACTGGTATCCGGCGGGACCTACACCCTGGACACCGACCGGCAGGCGCAGCTCGTCCGCCCGCTTTACATGGAGCTGCTGGACGAGCAGCAGACCGCCTTTGCGAAAAAGCGCCTGATCCAGGCGCTGGAGCACTACGGCTGGCGGCTGGGCACGGGCTTCCTGTCCACGCCGCTGATCCTCTACGTGCTGGCCGACTACGATCTGGACGCGGCCTATCGGTTGCTGGAGAACGAGGAGATCCCCGGCTGGCTCTCGATGCCGAAGCAGGGCGCGACCACGATCTGGGAGAGCTGGGAAGGCCCGAACTCCCAGGAGGGCGTCGCCTCGCTGAACCACTATTCCAAGGGCGCCGCGGTGGAGTGGCTCTTCTCGACCATGTGCGGCATCTGCGTCGCAGGCGAGCGCCGCTTCACCATCGCGCCGCGCCCCGGCGGGAGCTTCACGTACGCGGGGGCTAGATACACCAGCGTCTTCGGCACGGTGGAGAGCCGCTGGGAAAAGCAGGACGGCAAGACCGTCTACACCATCTCGGTCCCCGCCAACTGCGAGGCCGAGATCCGCCTCCCCGGCGGCACACGCGAGACCGTCGCCGCGGGCGAGCACCGCTTTGAGGAACGGACACAGACCATTTTCTGACGATCGGAGGAGAAAGCATGAAGGTATCCATCATCGGAGGAACGGGGCTGCTGGGCAGCGAGGGCGCACGCGAGCTGCTTGCCCGCGGGCATCAGGTGACGACGCTGGCGCGCCGCGTGCCGTCGAAGGACGCTGGGCTGCCCGAGGGCATGGAGATCGTCCCCGGCAACTACATGGACATGAGCGACGACGAGCTGCGCGCCCTGATGACGGGCTGCGAGGGCTTCATCTTCGCCGCGGGCGTGGACGAGCGCGTGGAAGGCCCCGCGCCGATCTACGATCTGTTCAAGAAGTTCAACATCGATACCGTCGACCGCCTGCTGAAGCTGGCGAAGGAGTGCGGCGTCAGGCACACGGTGATCTGCGGCAGCTACTTCGCCTGGTTCGACAAGATCTGGCCGGAGAAGAAGCTGTCCGAATACCACCCCTACATCCGCTCCCGCCGGGATCAGGAGAAGGTCGCCCTGAGCTACGCCGATGAAAACTTCGACGTGGCCGTGCTGGAGCTGCCCTACATCTTCGGCACCCAGCCGGGCCGCAAGCCCGTGTGGGTCTTCCTGGTGGAGAACATCCGCGCGATGAAGGGCGTGACCCTGTGGCCCAAGGGCGGCTCCACGATGGTCACGATCCGGCAGGTGGGCCAGGCGCTGGCCGGGGCGCTGGAACGCAACCGCGGCGGCAACTGTTACCCCATCGGCTGGTACGATATGAGCTGGAAAGAGATGCTCACCATCTGCCACAAGCACCTGGGCTGCCCGGAGAAGAAGATCGTCACGATCCCGAACTGG